>JAYYCN010000217.1:0-7693 GCA_036161795.1 Bacteroidota bacterium | reverse complement strand
CGTGCAGAAATCGAAGGGGATATGGGAGACAGCAAGGTTGGTTTACATGCTCGATTGATGAGCCAAGCCTTACGTAAACTTACCGGTACCATTAGCAAAACAGGTTGTGTCGCCATCTTCATTAATCAGTTACGTGAAAAGATTGGTATCATGTTCGGTAATCCTGAAACAACCACAGGGGGTAATGCATTAAAATTTTATGCCACCATCCGATTAGATATTCGTAGAAGTTCGCAAATCAAGGATACCGATGAAGTCATTGGAAATAGAACGAAAGTGAAAGTGGCTAAGAATAAAGTAGCACCGCCATTCCGGGTAGTTGAATTTGACATCATGTATGGTAAAGGAATATCTAGAGTTGGGGAGGTGTTAGACATCGCAGTTGATGCTAATATCGTGCAAAAGAGCGGTAGTTGGTTTAGTTACGATGGAACCAAATTAGGACAAGGTAGAGACACCGTCAAGAGTCTACTGGAAGACAACCCAGAACTTCTCGCCGATATCGAAGCTAAGATCCTCAAGAAAAATAAAGCAGGAGAGGAAGTACTTGAGGTACAACCAGAAGAGAAATAGTCAAACTTTAATTTTATTGAGTAGAGGCATCGTTCTAGTATAGGGCGATGCTTTTTTATTTCTTATCTGTGAACTTATCCTTATACATGATAGGATATACTATGTACAACATCAGTAGACGCCCGTAACGGAATACCCAAGGGAGAGAAAACAAAATGATTACAGGAATGATATAAACCGCTTGCTCAAAATATCCTAAGTAATAAAAAAGAATAGACAATATCGCTGTTGAGCCAACCAACAAGGCATAGGTCCAGTACATAGCACCAAAAAAGAAACCTGTTTCTGGTTCGTATTCTAGGCCACAGGATGAGCAATGCTCAAGCGTATCAGAGAACTTCTTGAATGATAAAATCTTATTGCAAAAAACCTTTCCCAGACCGCAACGAGGACACCGCGATAACATGAACGGCATAAATCCCGCTCGTTTAAAATCAGACATGCCTAATCTTTCTTCTTGAATCCGCCATTTTTATAAAAGGCGAAACCAGCACCAGCCGCAAGCACATAAGGAACAGTCATTAAAAACAAAATACCTCCATTTAACCCGTCACCCACCTGACGCTCATACTTCTTTTGTTTGTCACGTCCACTTGTTAAAGCTGTTTTACACATAGGGCACTGAGCGAATACACTGCCCATCATAAACAACGCAATTAGCGTAGCAAATAATTGTTTTTTCATCTTTAGGCGTTTAAACAAGGTGCTAATAACAAATATACAATAACTCCCGTTACCGATACATACAACCAAAGCGGGAAAGTCCATCTTGCTAATTTTTTATGCTTGGCGAACTTACCTACTGAGCTAAAATACATGGTATATAAGATCATTGGCATGATCACAGCGGCCAAAAATATATGGGAGAAGAGTATCATTAAATACACCGTCTTTATCCATCCCTCTTTACAAAACGGAACGTGCGGAACTGTGTAATGGTAGGTTACATAACTCAATAAAAAGAGTGTTGAAAGCACAAAGGCACTCAACATGAACTTTTGATGCGTAGCCTTATCTTTTTTATTTCTGATGAAATAAACACCAGTCACTAAGCAAATGGACACCAGGGAATTGATGATGGCGTTTAATTTCGGTAAAGATCTAGCAAAGTCCGCAGAAGGCCTCATGGTATCCGGCAGATAGCGCAACAAGGTAACCAAGGCAGGTACCGTCAAGGACAATGTCACAACAATCCAGAAAAAAGTTTTATCGCTTATCCAAGGCTTGTTTTCGGTATTCATATTTCAAATTCTCGATGTCATCTTTGATTCTACGAATTAACTCTAATTTACCCGACATTGAAGGGGCTCGTGTGGGAAGTATACCCCTGATATGACGGTCTTTATCGATTATGACCAAACGATCATCATGTATAAAATCACTCCCTCGTTGTTCGGTGGCCAACAATAAGTCATTTACGGCCCAATCATAAATTTCACGCTTACTACCTGTGGCAAAGGTTCTTTTGTACAAGTCTGCTTTATATGCATCAGCGTAGGTTTTTAAAACGGGAACAGAATCTCTCTCTGGATCGATACTCACCGTGAGAAAAACCACATCAGGGTCTCCTACGTATTCCTCGGCCATCACCTGGATTTGTTTGTTCATCTCCGGGCAAACATCTGGGCAAGATGCAAAGAAGATATTGGCAATTACTATTTTTTTGTCAAAATCTTCGTAGCTGATTTTCTTACCGTGCTGATTATATAATACCACATCCCCAACCGTATGATATATGGTATCCTGTTTTGGCTCGGAATAATATCGTTCACCTACATATGGTAATTCTTCATGAACCCATACAGCCTGGGCAAGAAAATAAATACCTACAGCAGGTAAAACAATAAGGGCCGCTAACGCGGCCACTTTTGAATATTTCTTTTTGCTCGTTGGCATTTATTATTTCATTAAGCCAATTGCGTTGCCCTCATAAAGCAATCCCATGATCAAACCAACGATAAAGACAGTTGGAACAATAATCATTAAAGCTAGATTTATGCGCTCATGCTTTAAGTGCATAAATGCACCTACGATATAGTATGCCTTCACAAGACCGAAGAGAATGAATATAACATTCCTTAAGCCCGAAGCGGGCATAACAAAATAAATAACGAAATCAAATATGGTGATACCTAGTAAAATCCAGAAAGTCTTCCAAAGTTCTTTGGTTCCATGACTTTCCGTATGTGGTACATAATGTATTGGATCGTATTCGCCGGGTTTAGTTGGAAAATCCATAACTGTCTTTATTGATTGATTAGATGAGATAGAAGAATGTAAATACAAATACCCAAACTAGATCTACGAAGTGCCAGTATAAACCTGCCTTCTCGATCATTTCGTAGTGGCCTCTACGCTCGAATACTCCACGTAGAGTCATGATATAAACAACCACGTTGATTACCACTCCGGAGAATACGTGGAAACCATGAAACCCTGTTACAATGAAGAACAATGCCGCGAATGGTACGGGGCCGAAAGTTCTATCTCCCGCTTCCCATTCGAAATGATCTCCGAAGCTTACGCTCTCAAGGTGTTTGTATCCTTGTTCAGTAATACCAAATAGATTAGAATCTAATCTCGCTCCCTCATGAATGAACGTTGCCCATTCCCATGCCTGACAGGATAAAAAGGCCACACCACCAAGGATAGTCCATAACATATATGTTTGAACCTCTTTTTTGCTGTTTCTATGCCCTGCTTCCACCGCTAATACCATGGTTACAGAACTTAGAATCAAAATAAACGTCATCACACTCACAAACAAAAGCGGCAAGTGTACGCCGTGCATAAAAGGGAAATGATTAAAAATAGAAGCAGGATCTGGCCACCTAGTGGTCACTGCGGATTCTGCGTTACTGAAGCGCTGAGCTCCGTACTGTACTAATAGGGAGGAGAATGTAAATGCATCCGATAAAAGGAAGATCCACATCATTAATTTTCCGTAACTCACGTTAAACGGAGAACGCCCACCAGCCCACATGGGCTGTTTTTCAAATGCTGCTGACTGTTCCGTTGCCATTGGGGTATGATTACTACTGTGCGAAATAAAGGAATAAATACAAGAAAATCCACAAAACACCTACAAAATGCCAATAGGTATGAGTTAGTATCATTAGGCCCATATTCTTTTTGTGTACATTCAAACGAATCGATTGCACCCAGGTAGCAATTAATAGGATAATTCCACCCAAAATATGGAGAAAATGTAGCATGGTAATCACCCATACATAAGAAGCGCTAATATCTTCCGGTCTTGCATTTACAAACGTTAGATCCAATCGAACCATTTGCTGCCAACCAAGGAATTGAGATATACAAAAACCGATACCCAAAATAGTGGTGCCGAACAATAAATGTTTATTGTGTGCCAACTCATCATTTTTCGCCATTTTGTAAGCATAATACGCCGTTACTGAACTTGCAACAACGATGATCGTGGAATACAAAAAGAAAATGGGCAAATCGAACGCAGTCCATGCCTGTCTGCTTTCTGCGTCTGGTCTATGCACCACAAAGGCGCTCACGGTAGCCGCAAACAACATAGAGCTCGCCAACATGAATAACCAAAGATTTAATTTAGCGGGAGCAACTGGATAGCTTGGGTCTTTAATTTTCTTAGTTTTCACCATAACTTAAAACAAAATGTAACACAAAAATACAACGGGAGTATACAAAAACGAGGCATACAGAAGTTTTTTGGCCTCGGATACTTCCAACGTTTGGAATAATCGATAAGCCTTAAATAAAAAGAATAATCCCACCGGGATGATAACAGAAATGGCTTTAATATCCGCGATACCATACATCAATGGCATCATACTCACCAAATTTAGAATTACAGTGTATATCAATACTTGATAAGCGCTTCGTTTATCCCTCCCTCCTTTGGTAGGCAATAACCAATAACCCGCTTTTTGATAATCCTCGTGAAGTATCCAAGCGATGGCCCAAAAGTGAGGAAATTGCCAAAAAAACTGAACTAGAAAAAGAATAAAACCTAGCTCGTCAACACGCGGAACCACAGCCGCATAACCAATCCATGGTGGCAATGCCCCTGGAATTGCCCCAACCAACACCGCTAGAGGGCTTACTTGTTTCATGGGCGTGTAAACAAATACATATACCACCAATGACAATCCGCCTAGGAGTACAGCTAAAAATGAAGCACCCGATGCCATCAAAACAAATAGGCCAATTATACCCGTAATCCAGCAAAATATTCGGGCCGATTTTACATCAATTCTATTTTCTACGATGGGTCGGTTCGATGTACGACTCATTTTCGCATCATTTTCCTTCTCGATGATTTGATTCATGCCGTTGGCCGCAAAAACGATGAACATTCCACCAATGAAAACCCCAGCGAATAACCACCAATTAAACAACGACAACCAATCATCACCACCGATTGATTTCAAGGCTATCAAATAACCAAAGGAGGACGTAGCAACCACCGTGCTGGTCAAGCGAAACTTAATCAGCTCCAAATAACTTTTAAATGTACTTTTCATTTGTTTTGCTTATCGAAAGCATCAATAAAAAACTATAGGTCAGAATAGCACTACCCAATAATACATGGCCCACTTGCACCCAAGCCGGAACTACTAACCAAATATGTAAAACACCCAACCCAATTTGAGCAAATGCCAACAATGACAACCACTGCCATGGTATATGATTGTTATCAAATCTTCTAGATTGAATGTATTGATAACCGGTATAAAGTAAAATCAAGACCGGCAAATATCGATGAATAGCAAATAAGCCATCCATGGCCATCACATTGAGAATTTCGGGGTAAACCGACATTCCTCCAATGGGGATGCCCATATCCTTGGAAACCAAACTACCGAATGCCTTCAAGGCGTCCACTTGCTCTCGCGACCACGTACCTAGAATCACTTCAACAAATAATATGAGCCAGATCCATTTCAATGTGCCGGCTTTACGTGTTGTAAAGGTTGGAATAACCGGTTGAATCACTTGCAGCGCCCGAACAAATGCGAATAAGCATAAAAAAGCCAAAACGAAATGAAGCGATACCATACCAGGTAATAGATTTGTAGCAACAACTAAACTACCCAACCAAGCGTTGAGGATGAGGAACACAAATCCAAGAAGCATCCATATTCGAGCACGACCAAAAATTTTAAACCACCAAATCGCAATTCCAAAAAAAGCCACCGCAAATAAACCACTCAAAGCTCCGAACAAGCGATTGATATATTCAATCCACGCTTTTACCGGGTGAAAGGCTTCAGGCTCATACAACGATTTCTCATTTCTTATTTGCTCCGCCTTTCCCTTAAGACCAATTTTTTCCAAAGTTGAGGTAAAGCGCTCAAGCTTTTTTACTCGCTTTTTCAGATATATTTGCTCGTAATCAGAAGGCAATTCAGTAGCGCTAAAGGGAGGTGCCAATTGACCAAAACACATGGGCCAATCTGGGCAACCCATACCACTTCCCGTGGCACGAACTAAACTCCCCAAGAGAAACAATAAAAAAACAGACGAACAGGTAAGTAAACCTATTCGTCTATATATTGTTACGATAACTGGGTTATCGACAGATGCTGACATTTCTTTAGCTCAAGCCAAATACGCGCTTAATAGCTGCGAAGAACACACTACCCTCTTCCACTTCTTCTAACTTTTTGGTGTCAGGAGCTGATTTGGTTTCTTCGGTGTGTAACACCTCCGGAGCTGATTCATCTGGCTCGTACTGAGGGAAGAAATCTTCCTCTCTATCAGGGCGTGAATACTCATAAGGTCCGCGATAAACGGTTGGTATTTCACCCGGCCAGTTTCCATGAAGGCGCTCAACAGGAGTGCTCCATTCTAGCGTGTTACTTTGCCAAGGATTTTGTACAGACTTTTTACCCTTGAAGATATTATAGAAGAAGTTGTATAAGAATAATAACTGTGCTCCACCACCTACGATAGCCGCTACAGTCATTAACTTATTTACATCCATCCAAACATTGAAGTCTTCCACCAATGTGAATTGGTAATAACGACGTGGTACACCTGCCAATCCCATAAAATGCATTGGGAAGAACACCAAATATGCTGTGATGAAGGTGATCCAGAAGTGGAAGTAACCCAAGGTCTTGTTCATCATTCTTCCAAACATCTTAGGATACCAATGGTAGATACCAGCAAACATTCCGAATATCGCAGCAGATCCCATAACCAAATGGAAGTGAGCTACAACAAAGTATGAGTCGTGCAACTGAATATCTAACGCCGCATTACCTAAGTAAATACCTGTTAATCCACCTGAAATAAAGAATGACACCAAACCTATTGAGAACAACATTGCTGGAGTGAAACGTAAGTTACCTTTCCAAAGCGTTGTTAAATAATTAAATGCTTTTACCGCCGATGGTACCGCAATAATTAGGGTTAAGATCATAAACACAGAACCCAAGAATGGATTCATACCCGTGATGAACATGTGATGACCCCAAACAATAAATGATAAGAATGAGATCCCCATCAATGAAATCACCATCGCCGTGTAACCAAAGATAGGTTTACGCGCATTGGTTGAAATAACTTCTGATGTAATACCCAAGGCTGGCATCAAGATGATATATACCTCTGGGTGTCCTAAGAACCAAAATAAGTGCTGATACAATACTGGACTACCTCCGATATTTTCGAGTGCACCTACACCCTCAAGATAGATATCACTAAGGTAGAAACTCGTTCCAAATGAACGATCGAAAATCAAGAATATTGCGGCTCCCAACAATACTGGGAAAGAAAGCAAACCTAGGATAGCTGTGAAGAAAAATGCCCAAATAGTTAATGGCATACGATTCATGCTCATTCCTTTGGTACGCATATTCAATACGGTAGAGATATAGTTAATACCGCCTAATAAAGAACTTACGATAAATAAAGCAATCGCGACTAACCATAAAGTCATACCCAAACCAGAACCTGGCATAGCCTTTTCTAAGGCACTTAATGGAGGGTAAACGGTCCAACCACCTGAAGCGGGCCCTGTCTCAACGAATACGCTTGATAATAACGTTACGGAACTCAAGAAGAAGAACCAATAACTCAACATATTCATAAATGGAGAAGCCATATCCCTAGCACCCAACTG
>JAYYCN010000216.1:0-2659 GCA_036161795.1 Bacteroidota bacterium | reverse complement strand
CATTTGTTGAGTTTTAATGGGAATGGGTGTATTTTTGTCATATGTCTGAAATAACCCACGAACTATCACTCCAAAACTTTCAAGAGCAGTTTGAATACGTTTTCCAAAACTATACTAAGCACAATAGAAAAATCGCAGATTATTCAAATATTGTAATCGGTGGGTTAGGAGGCAGTGGAATAGGAGGCAGAATTGCAAAATCTTATTTCTTCCAGGAAATGCCCGTACCAGTTGAAGTATTTTCTGACTACCATTTACCGGCTTATGCAAATGAGAATACATTGACCATCCTTTGTTCTTACAGCGGAAATACAGAGGAAACGCTCAATATGTTGGCAGAAGCTCAAGAGAAAGAGTGTTCTATAATTTGTATGGCAGCGGGTGGTAAGTTGATGGAACTTGCGAAGGAAAACAACTATCCAACGTACACCATTGCTGAAGGATATCAGCCACGTATGACCCTAGGGTTTGCATTAGCGAATTTATTAATGATTCTAGGTGAATTAATTGATAAGGACATGGAGCCTGAGTTGCGTACCGTTCAAAATATGTTTGTTGACCCAGCCGATGCCATGCTACGCGCTGAGGAAATGCGACAAGCATTTGAGGGCAACATGCATCAATCATTTTTGATTGTTGCGGATGCTGCTTATGAGGCTGTAGCGATCCGAGTGTGTCAACAAATCCAAGAAAATGCGAAAGGAGAAGCATTTATTTCTTTGCTTCCTGAGGCCAATCACAATATGATTGAAAGCTACTATGATAAAAGAGATCATAACATCATATTGATGAACAGCGGAAACAATGCTCGCGTAAATGCTCGATTTGATTTTTTGGAGAAATTGCTTATCGAAAAAGGCAACTCGGTTTACAAGTACCCTGTTAATAATGCTACATTGATATCCCTTTTTGAAGTAATCCATGCAACTGATTGGTTGAGTATCTGGGCTTCTGATGAAAAGAAGGTGAATAATATGGAGGTAGGAATTATCATGGAGTTGAAAGGGTTCCTTGCATCCCATTCATAATGTACAATGAACGAAATTATAGTCACATTTTTAGGAACCGGTACTTCTCAAGGAGTACCCCCAATTGGCTGTAATTCTGAGGTTTGTCTGAGTAAAAATCCCAAAGACAAGCGTTTGCGTACGAGCATACATCTGTCTTATAACGATAAGAGTATCGTCATCGATACTGGCCCCGATTTTAGGTATCAGTTGATTCGTGAAAACATTCACGATGTAGATGCTGTATTATTTACACACGAGCATCGGGATCACACGGCGGGTTTGGATGATATCAGAGCCATCAATTTTAACCACAATCAAAAGTGTGTCCCGGTTTACTGTCACGATCGAGTATTGAAATCGCTGAAAGATCAGTTTAGTTATATTTTCATGGAAGTACCATACCCTGGGATTCCACTTGTTGATTTTAATTTGATTGATAAAACTCCATTTACACTCTTTGGCGAGGAAATTATACCCATTGAGGTCATGCATTATAAATTACCGGTTCTAGGGTTTCGTATTGGAAATTTTGCGTACATCACTGATGCCAATTATATCTCCGAAGAGGAGATGGCAAAGCTAGTTGGTGTGGAAGTTTTGGTATTGAATGCACTGCGTAGAACGGATCATATTAGTCATTTTACCTTATCTGAGGCCACGGAAATAGCAAAAGGTATTGGTGCTAGGCAGACGTATTTTACCCATATGAGTCATCAAATGGGATTGCATGATGCTGTATGTAAAGAGCTGCCAGATGGGATAGATTTGGCATACGATGGGTTAACTTTTACGCTTTAGCGGATAAAAACAAATTTGCCTACGGCAGTTTGAGAACCATCTCTATTGATAGCAAAGATGAGGTAAACACCGCTGTTGGGCTTTGTGCCATTTAATCGTAGACCGTTCCACGTGGCTTTACTTCCATTTGAGGTGGTTTGATAAACCAATTTTCCTTGAATATCTGTAATTCGTATTTCAGAATCTTCAGCCAATCCATCAATGGTTATCTCACCCGTGAACTTCGGAGGGACGGGGTTAGGATAAACTTTAATCTTTTTAAAATCGTCGGTTCCAATACCGGCATCGTTTTGATAGGAAATAATTCCAAAGTCTGTTCCGATGAAAAGCTCGGATGAATAGTCAACTTGCCCCAGGCAGACCACCCGATTTGAAAGCAGTGGACTATTATCTGTTGTGAAGTGTCGAATCACTCGTTGGCCATATTCGTCAATGCAGAATACCCCGTTGGTCGTGGCGAACCATTTCCGGTTGCCTCCATCAACTAGAATATCACGTATATATTCTTCGCCCATCAGATAACCCACACTACCGTCTTGTTCAACAATGAACCGGTCTAATTTAGGATCTTTGAATACATCCGAACCGGAGTAAATATTCAATCCTTGATTGGTTCCAATCCATACATATCCATTTTTATCGCAGCGTACGGATAATACTTGATTGCTCACCAAACCATTTGATTGATTTAAATATTTCCATTGGTCATCAAATTTGGCATTGATATCATCTCCCTCATGAAATACATAAATGCCTCCCGATTGCATGATGAACCACTTCCTGTTTTGATCATCTATTTCTAAGCCAATAACATCGTTATTAGGCATTTGTATATTGTGCCAGTTTCCACC
>JAYYCN010000215.1:0-20860 GCA_036161795.1 Bacteroidota bacterium | reverse complement strand
CAGCCTTAATGTCGTAACCGGTAACATGGAAATGTTTGGAGAATTCTACCGCCAGCGGCAAGCCAACATAACCCATTCCTAGGACCGCTATTCTAATATTCTCCATAATACAAAGATAAAACGCTCTTAGTGTTTATCGGTTATTTGATGTGGCTTTTGTGTTGAAAAGTGTTTGGTGCCAAAATTGGTCTAGCGCTAATTAGAAGTAGGAGACCATGACAAAATTCAATTCAGAAACAGCTAGGCTTGCTGGACAAAAAAGTAAACGAGGAAAAGCCAAAATTGACCCAACCATTCACGAAGCAATGGAAATAATCCTTAAAGATGGAATGTCTCGTCTTTATGAAAAAATGGATGAATTAGACATAAACCAAATGTTAAAGCTTGTCCAATTATCCGCTTCCTACGTCTTACCTAAAACCAAACCACAATTGGATAGATGGAGCCAATTTTATGCAGATGAGTGGCCCGAATCACACAAAACAAATTTTTTGAAAGACTTAAAATATAAAGAAGCGGATACTGAGGATGAGGATTAAATGTCAAACGCATGTCTGACATATCATTTGACATGCGCTTAAATAGAGCAAAATGTGACGGTTTTCGTTAAATCTTCCGTTAAATAACGAGAAAAGCCCGCAGAGCGAGTGAAATCTCTCTTCAAAATGACTGCGGGCTGCAGTCATTTTTGTTTTAGCATAAACCGTGTTTTTTTGAATACCCCTTATTCCAACTTTATCAGTTTGTAATTGCTGAAAAGCGTCCGTTGATTCATATCTTTACCCGATAGCAAATACATGCCAGGAGCCAACTCGTGAAGGTCAATAATGCTTTCTTTCCCTGTTTTCGTTTCGATCGTTTCTATTAGAGCTCCTTGGTAATCGTGTACATACAAATGTCCGTCAAACTTGGATTTCCAACGCATGTGATTTCGGCTCGGGTTTGGATAAGCCCAACCGAACGCGGTTAATTGATCGAGGGAGACATTCGATACTTCCACGCTTTTTGACTCGGGGCTGTCACAGGTATCCTTTCGAAAAACACAATGGTAATTACCCTTAGAAGTAACTATCATAAAGGGTTCCTTCGTTGTGTTTAAAAACTTGCCATCCTTATACCAGACAATGGGTTGCCCATTGGCATTGGTGACTATTAAACTGTCCAGATCTCGTTTTAAAATGGGAGCCTGTCCGTTACCTTGCAAAACATATGCCTTGGATCTTGCGGTGGGTGGAATAACACATTCATTATCACTGAAAGCTTGGGCTGCAATCTGTTTTCCGCTTGGAATTGGTGCTTCTATCGGTAACTGATTACGGTTGCCTCCTTTTATGGGAGTGTATTTATTATCGTAATTATCTATGTACCATTGGATGGAGTCTGTGTTTGTGGTTTGCACTTCCAATGTGATGTTTTGTTTCCAGCAGTAATCCGATAGTTTATCCTTTCCATCGGTCACCACAATATCTGAAATCGCAGGCACAATAGAAGGCCGTATGTCAATGGTTGTGTTTATCTCAGAATAAAAGCTATCCATGAAGGACTTTAATACAAGGGTATAGGATTGGGGTTTATCAAAAATGGTTTGGAACGTATTAGACTTACTAACTTTGCGTAGCTCGTTTTCTTTATCGTACAATTCCCACATAATGCGGGTGTTAAAGGTGTCGCGATTAATCCATCTCAACGTATCGTATTGGCACCACAATTTATTTAATCGTTCAATTTCTCCGAAAGCAAACCGAAATGGAGCATCAAAGAGCTTGCTTTTCTTATCGATGCATTTCTTGCTTGAATGCAACACAGGCCAAACTTTTAATCCAGACGTATACGGACTGGATAGTGTGAGGGAATTCGACTCACTGGAAGACATAAAGGTGGGTTTACCATCGGTTGGACCTTGAGAGTACCAAGTAATGGAGTCTGCATTGTTGTTTATGGCGTAAAAAGCTACTTGGCTGTTATTGGTGATTTTTTTCTTTAGTGGATCCTTGTCAACCACTACGCGCAAGATTCCCGTATTTAATGTTTCATTATTTAAAACGTTTATGGCTATGCTTTTTCTTATGTAGTTTTTTCCATTATCCATTACATCGCCAAAGCTCAAAAGCGATAAGATGTAACTTCCTGCTTTGGAGATAGTCAGGGTCGTATTGAGCGAAGTGTGGTTGTTGATGGTTACACTAGTATTATTGGGAAAAATAGTCCAACGGACACTATCCGCATCGGAATTTGTACTTCTTAAACTGATTTTCTCGTTAATACAAAAAACGCTGTCAGATAATGAAAAATCAGCAGGATACACATCCTTTTCCCAGGCGTTTGAAGTGAATATTCCTCGCCCATGGGTTGCAGCCATGATGGTTTGGTCGGAGGTTCTATACTTTAATGTACGAACTTTTACGCTACCCATGCCGTTGTTGGCGGGTTTCCACAGAGGAACTTTCCCGAAGATATTTTCGCAGGAGAATATTCCAATTTCAGTAGCTATGATGGCGGCTCCAACCTTCTTTATATTGGTGACAATATCCCACACCGGAATATCAGGTAAGTTTCCATCTATGGATTTCCAAGTGATTCCACCGTTGGTTGTGAGGTAGATATTTTTTATACCATAATTACTTAGGGTTACCAATAAGGTGTCATCCGATTTATTATGACTGTAAATGGAGGAAATATAGCCGGTATTGAAACCGGTTGAAATTTTCTTATACGTGTTGGAATAACTATGATTCCCATCACTCACGACCATGTCGCCTCCTTCGGTACCAACGAGCAATCTGCTTTTTCCATTACTCTTCCTTTTGTACGCATAGATACAACTAGGAACCCCGTTTGTGAGATTTGTAAAACTTATAGAGCGGGGATTGCTTGCAGCATTTGATAAATCGAATCCATATATGGTGCCCGCACCCTTACAAGAAAATAGAAAGTTATTGACGTAATCTAGGTCAGCAGGGTTAATAAATAAACCAGTGCTCCTTTCACTAATCAATCTACGGGCATTCACCCAGTTATCAGTGGTGGACAAAAAATTATTGTATACATAAGATAGAACCTGAATGTCTTCATCTGTTTCACTAATCATACAATATCCACCATCTCCACCATACAAAAAGTTTGCATCATTAACGCCTGTTGTAGTGCAATAGGATGTACCGTTATCTTGCGCCCCTGCAATCATATAATTTGATCCATTTTTCATGGACATATCTCCACAATAAAACTGAGTGACTAAATAATAATTGTTTCTAGGCTGTATGGCATTAGATGAAGTGGTTAAGTTAACATTTGAATTGCCTAAGTAGAATACCCCACCGTCGTTCCCAAAGAGCACTTTGTTTTCTGACGGGTGATATAAAATAGCGTGTTGGTCAGCGTGCACATATGAGCAATTCAATTGGTAAAGGTTAGCCCTGGTCAAACTCCATCTACTTATTTGTTTCCAGCTAGTCCCTCCATTTTTGGTTCTAAATAAGTCTATGCCTCCGATGATGACTTCTTTGGCGTTTTTTGGGTGGATTGCGATGGTAAGATTGTACCATGCCTGCCTGCGAGTGAATTCATCATCAATACTGGTATCCGCATCCACAGGAAGTGTCAGCGTATCCCAGCTATTTCCATGGTCGTAGCTTCTTATAATCTGTTGAATTGTTGATGTTCCGCCAATAAGAGCGTAAAGAGTATCCTTGCCAGTTGGTGCACAGGACAATACACAATGCCGGCTTTTACTTTTATGCTTGTATTTCAGGGAAAAGCTGGTTCCGTTTGTGGAGAAATAAATGCCACCTCCTGTTTTTGAGTAACTGGATAAAGCATTGCTTTTTGTGGAAACCCAAAGGTTGTTTCGAGTATCCAATTCAATTTTATCTGGTGCACCAGAGATGCCTCTTCCCGGCAAAACCAAGTTCACCTTGTTGAAGCTGATTCCTCCATTAATACTTCGATACAAGCCAGCCGTTGCTGAATCTCCATTTTTCACGTGGCCAGCCTCATGTACGTCGCGTCCCAGATAAATCACCGATCGATAAGTACCTAATTTGGGGCTTGCTATTTCTTTTCTTACTACGATATCATTGACAAATTCAAAGCCAGCTGTTGCGGTGAGATGATTCCAAGTCACTCCTCCATCTGTACTTTTAAATACCCCATAACCCCTGGTGCTACCATTGTTTGAAATGGAATAACCTTCGCCAGTCCCGACATACATGATAGATGAGTCCATAGGGTCAAAGGCAATACAGGTCACGGTGAGGTTGGGCCAGAGGCTTGAAACAGATTGCCATTTGGAAGTGGTTGAGCCAATGTTGTTGTTGTACCATAACCCCCCACTAACGGCGCCAGCCCATACTTTTTTATTGCTCTTGTTGATGGTTGAAGGATCCCACTCTACAGCCCGTGTTCTTCCTCCAATGTTATTGGGTCCGCGTTCTTTCCATTTGAAATAAGTGCCTCCAGGGATGGCTCTTTTGTTAACGGATGGTTGGTTTGTGTTTATTACATGTTGGAGCAAATTTTCGGGCGTGGGTCTACCCAGTTTAGGGTTCATGGTTGCAATGTATTCTTGTTGCCAAAACCCATCGGGAGTTGCAGGGTATTCTGCGCTGCGCGATTTATTTTGGTGAGCAATGATTCTTTTTATTTGACGATGGTATTTTCTTTTGACCACTCGGTCTTTAAATCGATCAAAAACGGATTGGGATGCAGCGTTTTGAAGGCCTATTAAGAAAGAAAATCCAATTAAAAATATTCGGAATGCCATGATCAATATTAAATAAAGATTTTGTTTCTACATATTCCTTTGCATGTTTTCAGACATTGAAAAGTAGAAAAATGCTGTGTTTATTTCACAATAAAAGCGCACCATTCGTAATTGGCATTTTGGTAATAACAGATTATCTTCACAGAAATAAAATTTAAACGTATGAAAATCAAGTCATTACTTTCCTTTGCTTTCGCGTGTGTTATTGGTGTTTTGAATGCTCAGGCACCAGTAAAAACCACGTTGAATCCTTTTAATTTCAATCATCAGGAGACAAAAGTAAAAAAGCGTTCGCTAGAAACAGATTTACCCGAGTTTGAAATTCAAGTTCGGTGGGATGAGGATAGCGATGGCTGGAGTGAGGATGACATCGATACTACAATCAATGTGTATTCAGATAATGGTTGGTTGACTAGTCGCACAAGAATATACAGCTGGGGTAGCAAAAGCAGGTATGCATACACATATGATGGTGCCGGAAGAGAGTTAACTCGATTGACCTACAGGTATATGAATGGGAAATGGGATACTTCTGGCTTTCGGTCGTATACATACGATGAAAACGGTTTAACGAAACAACGCATAGTACACAACCAATATATTAATAACCGTTGGGACGATACTTTTATGAGCAGATACACGAGCAAGGTGGATAATTATGGAAGGATTACAGAAAAGATAATAGAGGGTTGGAATGTGGAAGACGGGTATTCGTATGACGAAAAGGTGCTGTATTTTTATGGGTCAGACGGAAATTTAAATAAATTCGAATCGTATGAATTTGATGACAGTTTAAATGCTTTTGTTCCCGATGTTAAATATGATTCCATAAGTTGGCACACGTACATTAAAAACGACGAAGAACTAGAAAAATCAAAACCTTTGTATGCATCAGGAGTGGGGTTTGGTCCAAAAGTAGAGTACACAATTACTTGGTCTTATGATAAACACGATAATTTACTCGAGCAGACAACTTTTGTTAAGGATGATCAAGGAAATGAAAGTGAGTATAGCGAGAGATATGAATACACATACGATAGCAAGGGCAGGTGTACACAACGTATTGAATTTGACTACGACGAAGAGGAGGGGGTTCACATTCCAAGTAATAAGTGGATCTATGCTAAATTTTACACTGCTCCAAATCTAGCAACAGAGGATCTCATTGTAAACGAAACGGTTTATCCAAATCCGGCCGTAGGTTGTGTGTTTTTTAAAGAAAAGGTAACGGAATTGAAAATCATAAACATGCAGGGTCAACAACAGTTATCTGTAGAGTTTCTGCAAGCGGATGCGGCTTTTGACATTTCCTCTCTAACGCCAGGTACGTATATTTTACGTTACAGAAATAAACAAGGGTTGGTACGTGCGTCGAGATTGTTGGTAAGGTAATCTTATAAAGTCAATTAGAATCTGACACCTGTAGACCGTATCACAATTCGTATGGTCTTGAGCAAAATGCGCAGATTCAACCACAGGTTGTTTTTATGGTATAAATAATAACGTTCTAATACTACCTTACGCTCAATAGACATTAAATCCCTCCCATTGACTTGGGCATATCCAGTAATGCCTGGTTTTTGAGAATCTATGCCGTAAGAGTGTCGTAACTTGAGGAGTTTTTTTTCGGATACGATTACTGGTCTAGGGCCTATAAAATTCATATCGCCCTTGATAATGTTGATTAAATTAGGCCACTCATCAATGCTTAGTTTCCTTAACCATTTACCTGATTTCAGGACATAATTATCGGTTGGTTTGATTCGGTTGGATGCCTTTAGAGGTGTTTCACGCCTCATGGTTCTAAATTTATAAATTCTAAAAGGTGTACCGTTTACACCAGCGCGATCATGGATAAAAAGAATGGGACAACCATCTTCTAGTATAATGATGATGGCAACAACTAAGAACAGAGGAAAGCAACAAACCAATAGGATCAATGCTGTAACTCTCTTCATACCCATCTATGATTCTCAAAATTCGTGCCAAAGGCAATAACTATTGTTGTGATGGCGTAAATTAATGGTTATGCAATAAAAAAAGGGGTGAAATATTCACCCCTTTAGTTCATATAACCATACTCGTTTATTTCAGCGTCATCTGTACTCTCCGATTTTTCTTTCCTACACCAATTTTTTCGGCATCGCTTTTCCAGGACACTTCTAATTGATCAGCATTCACGCCTGCGTTTTTCAGAAAATCGGCAACTTGCTCTGCTCTGGCCTTTGATATTTTTAACTTGGCCGCCTCTCCACCTATGCCACAAGAGTGTCCCACGATGGATAAGCTAGCAGATGAATTGGATTTGAGATAATCAGCAATTTTATTAAGATCACCTTTCATTTTTTCTCCAGGTAATGCATCGTCTAAATCATATTTATACAAAGACATTCCTTTCACCATATTTAACAACTCTTGGCTCGGAGTTGGTTTTACTTCTTCAACAGGAGTAATCTCCTCTTCGGTCGGCGTAACGACTTCTTCTTCAACAGGAGTAACCTCTTCTTCAGCTGGAGTAACTTCTTCCTCAACGGGTTTTGGTGCTTCTACTTTTTGATTACCGCCAAGAGGAATAACATACCTTACATTAGTCGTTGGACCTACACCAAATGAATACCCTAGATCGAAAGATACGGGTAGGTTATTAGGTTGATAGGTAACGGTCAATTCTTTGCGTAATCCGTTATCGCTGTCGAGCAGTGAACCTTTTCCAAAGGTCCCAACTCCCGCGCGCAACGCCCAGTTTTTATTCAGAAAAAAAGTTAATCCTAGGATATTTCTTTGATATACTGCTTCAGATTCCTGAGCAGATCTGTACTCTGCGGTGTAATAAACGCCTAAACGATTGTTTAAAAACAAATCTTTACCACCCAAGGTAAATCGGTAGCCTATGTCTTGTAAAATAAGTCCTGCTCCTGCTTCAATGGATGGGTGTTCAGGGCCGTTTGCAAAAAAACCTTGGCCTTTTGCTCCAATTGTAAGCAAAGTAGCAGCGACAATAGATAAGAATGATTTCATGTGCTTAAATTTTTTCAAAATTAGGGATTTCTTTATAATAAACATGTTCAAAGCAAAAATTGTACCATTAAGTTATTGTTGGTTTATAGTTGCTGTACTTCATGATTCATCAAAATGTTCTAACCTTAGAAACCCCAAACCACAAACCAGCAACCAGCAACCAGCAACCTAACTAGTAACTAGCAACCAGAAACCTCTCCAATACTTCGGTGTAGCCATGTACGGCTCGAATATCTGCTGCACCTGTTTCTTTACAAGCCCAAATGAGTTCCTTCCAATCGGCGTGATCACTGATGACAAAGCCTTTGTCTAAATTATCCCATCGTTGCCTTCCCCTTAAAGCCATCCATCCCGAACAGTTTGCGGTTCTGTAATGTTTTAACTTCTTGAGGAAACCATCTGAAATGCCAGATGGCGGCATGATAAACAGGCAGGGTTGCTTATTCTTAGAAGAAAAATCTTTTAACGGTAAATAGTCATGGAAATCCTTAGAGCAGTTATTCAATGCGCCGCTTTCTTCTAAACCTCGATTCATTTCAACAATCGCACCATGACAATGGATTTGCCCAAAACTTCTATCTAATAAGTTGAGAAGCCGTTGCGCCTTCCCTAATGAATAAGCCGTAAGTATGAGATGCTCACCCCTAGCAACACAACTTGCCCAGTAGTCGTTGATTTGTTGCACAATTTTATCTTGAGGTTCCCAATTAAACACGGGTAATCCAAAGGTGCTCTCGGTAATAAAGTGATGACATTTCACTAGTTCAAATGGAGTTGACAATCCATCATCGTTGCATTTATAATCACCGGTAATAACCCAAATATCTCCCTTATGCTCTAATCGAATTTGAGCACTTCCTGGAATATGCCCCGCAGGATGAAACGATATTTGAACACCGTTAATGTGTCGTTTTTCATTATAATGGATTCCCTCAAAAGAAATATCCTTTCAAAGTCTTCGTTTCATTACGCCCTCGTTATAATGATGGGATAAATAGTGTTTCATTCCCCATCGTGAATGATCGGCGTGTGCGTGCGTGATGATAGCACGATCTACTTTCTGCGTCGGATCAATGTAGAAATCTCCCTGAGGGCAATACCAACCGTTCCGTGTATGGGTTAGGAGGTTTCTGGTTTCTGGTTTCTGGTTACTAGTCACGGGTTTCTGGTTTCTCGTTGCTGGTTGTTAGAGACAGATTTTAGGTTTTGGCTTTTGGATAACAACGACGGATGGCTTTTCATAGTCTCTAAAAAATAACCGGAAAATAGTTTAAAAGTTTCGGTTGATGTTTACTAATAGAATTAGGAGATGATTTTTGCGGAAAACACAAATGTTGGTTTGGTAAACATAGTTTTACTTATGAGGGATGATCTTTCAAGATAATGTCATAGACAATATGAATAACTTTAAAAACCTTCATATTTGGGTAAGCAGCATGTCTTTGGTAATGGATATCTATGATTTGGTTAAGAAAGTGAATCAAGCGGAAAAATTTGGTTTAATTGATCAAATCAAAAGGTCATGTGTTTCCATTCCTTCAAATATTGCCGAGGGATCTTCTCGGACCTCAATAAAGGAATTTCAAAGGTTTTTAAATATATCTTTAGGCTCTGCCTTTAAATTAGAAACACAGTTAATCCTGGTAAAGAAACTCTACGATATTGAAAGTAAAGAAATATTTAGTGCTTTGAGTGTTTTGCAAAAACAGATTCACAGTTTCAAAAAATGCCTGAAATAACAAAGGGCCTCAAATTTTGAAGCCCTTTAAAAATATTAGTACAAATAACCAGAAACCAGAAACCAGAAACCAGAAACTAGTAACCAGCAACTATTTTGCTAAAGTCATTTCCTCAATCAAGTGACTTGCACCACCTAGTTTGTCAATGACGAACATCACATAACGTATATCAACAGAGATGGTGCGTTGAACTTCAGGTAAGAAACCAAAGTCAGAAGCAATAGCTTCCCAGTTGCCATCAAAAGCAATACCGATTAATTCACCATTTCCATTAATTACAGGTGAACCAGAATTACCTCCAGTGATATCATTATCGCTTAAGAAACATGCATGTAGCTCACCCGTATTTGGATCTGCATATTGACCGAAGTCTTTATTTTTTACCATTTCAATCAACTTTTTTGGAGCATCGAATTCAAAATCTCCAGGGATATATTTTTCCAATATACCTTTAGACGTAGTGTAGTAATTATAACTCACCGCATCTTTCGCGTGGTAAGATTTTACGGTTCCATAGCTCAAGCGCATGGTTGCGTTTGCGTCCGGTGCAACAACCGCTTCTGGATTCATTTCGGTTTTTGCTGCTAAGTATAAGCGTTCAGCACGGGATAGTTTTGTTTGAATTGCGGATAATTGAGGAGCTAAATCCTTACGCAAATTCATCAAGTATTGGAACGTGATTTTGAAAATAGGATCTTTCGCGATTTTCCGAGCACTTCCTTTTTTCATCAGCGCTTTTAGTTTTTCTGGATTTGAAAAACTAGACTTCTTCCATACACGATCAGCCATTGCTTGATAATTACGATCGTATTTATCAGCAAGTTTTTTAAGTTCTTCAGGAAGATATTTAGGACTCAAATCATCCATCAAGTGACGGAAAACCGCTGCAATTACTTTACGCTCAATATCCGCGTTAAAGGTTTTGTAATCTTTACCTACACCTTCAGCAAATGCCGCCGCCGCTGCTTTTCCTTTGTCATTGGATTTATCCATCAAACCAAGGTAAACCCTGCTAGCTCTCAAGGCCACCAGCATAGGAACGCTGTTTGCGATTCCATCTTGTAGGTAAACGTTGTAAAGTCCTACTTGATTGAGTGCCTCATATGCCTCGTCGTAAAGGGAAGTTACGTTACCGTATATTTCTTCTTTTTTGTTATCACGAACCCATTTTTCAAATGCTCTTTCTTCGGCTTTACGCTTGGCATAGATTTCTGGACGGGATAACTCTTTGGCTTCACCATTGAATTTGTTCCAGTAGTTACCTAAGCGAGCCAGCTTAGACGCATACATTAAACGGATGTCTTTATCGGCACGCATGTATTCTTCATATACATCCATGATACTACGACGCAATTGAACACGCATCGGGCGTTCCGTAGAACCTAAATATTCCACCCCTGCACTGTAGGTGTTACGAGTGGTACGACCTGGATAACCCATGGTCATGGCAAAATCACCTTCCTGGTATCCTTTTAAACTCACCGGTAAGTGATGCTTTGGGGCGTAAGCTTTGTTGTTTTTGTCGTAATCTGCAGGCTCATTTTCACCGTTTGCATAGATACGGAACATGGAGAAGTCACAAGTGTGACGTGGCCAACGCCAGTTATCGGTTTCACCACCGAATTTTCCAACGTTTTCGGGTGGGGTTCCTACCAAACGAATATCACGGAAAACTTCGTAATACATCGCTAGGTATTGATTTCCACTATAGAAAACACCAATGTCAATAATGTAATTTTTCTTTGAGTCACCTAGACGTTCGATCAGTTCGTTTTGAACTTTTTTCATATTAGCAGCCACCGCAGCAGAACGGCTTGCTTCTTCAACATTGATTTTCGTTCCTTCAAGAACACGATCGGTTACATCTTCAATTTTGCGTAATAGACCAATCTGGAAGTTAGCCGGGCGCTCTTCAGCCATGCTACTAGCCCAAAAGCCGTTCGATAGAATGTTGTCTTGTGGAGTAGAAAGTTCTTGTATCGCACCGTAACCACAGTGGTGGTTGGTAAGGAACAATCCTTTTTCGGAGATGATTTCCCCAGAGCAAAACATGCGACCGTTTGACATCAAACGAACAACGGCATCCTTCACACTAGAGTTATTAATGGAGTAAATGTCTTCCGCGCTGAGTTTTAATCCTCTAGCTTGCATTTTATCCTGCATCTTTTGGAGCAGGGTGAGTGGCCACATTCCTTCGTCGGCCCTTAAATTCAACACTGAAGTCAGTGCCAATAACAATGACAGAATACGTATCTTCATGCTGCAAATATAAGGTATTGAACCCTTAGGTAATTGCTGTGTTACCTATTAGTAAGGAAACATCTTATCACACAAAAATTGAACAACCTCGAACAACTTTTAGATGCGGTATCAACACCCAAAACCTCAGAGAAAGTCAATGCGTTGATTCATTTTTTTGAGGGAAGTTCAGATGAAGACAATATATGGTTGATTGCTTTATTTACGGGTCGTAGGCCAAAGCGTACAGTTAAACTAAACCTCTTGAGGGAATGGGCCGCTGAATATGCGGGTGTTCCAGATTGGTTGTTTGAGGAGTCTTATGCTGTAGTGGGCGATTTAGCCGAGACCATTGCACTTCTTATTCCTGAAGAAGGGGCCGATAATCCTGAGTCATTGGCTTCATGGATGAATCAATTGAAAAAAGTGAAAGATTGGGAACTCAATGAACAAAAGGCATGGATTTATTCCTCATGGAAAAGCCTCAATCGCGTGCAGCGATTCATCTTTAACAAGTTATTGACAGGCGGTTTTCGAATAGGAGTTTCGGATGCTTTAATCGTTCAAGCCCTACACCGATATACGGGTATTGAAAAAGATGAATTATCCTTTCGATTAAGCGGGAAATGGAATCCTTATGAGGTAACCTTTGATGCATTGATTCGAAATCCGGGAACAGAATTATCATTATCGAAACCTTACCCATTCTTTTTAGCCTACGCTTTGGAAGATGAACAAGAGTGGAAGGATGTGGATTTTGGCCAATGGCAATTTGAATATAAATGGGATGGAATCCGTGGGCAGTTAATTAAACGGGAAAACACCATTTCATTGTGGAGTCGTGGAGAGGAAATCATCAGTGAATCCTTTCCCGATATAATAGAAGCCCTTTCAGAACTAGATTTTCAAGGTTCCATGGATGGGGAAATTCTATGTTGGGATTTTGAACAACAACAGCCAAGACCTTTTGTAGATTTGCAAAAAAGGTTAGGTAGAAAATCCCCTGGAAAAAAGACCTTGTCCGAATACCCTGCATTTTTTCTCGCGTATGATTTGATGGAAATGGATGGGAAAGATTTGAGAGTAGAACCACTTGCTGAACGTCGAGAGCGTTTAGATAGTTTATTCCGTTATGAAGATTTTCATTCATCGAGCCGTCTAGGATTATCTCAAGTTTTGCCGGTTAGTAATTGGAACGATGCCGTTCAATTGCGAGGGAAAAGCAAAGAAGTGAGAAGCGAGGGGTTGATGATCAAGAAGAAGGAATCAGCGTATGGGGTAGGAAGAAAGCGCGGCGACTGGTGGAAATGGAAAATTGAGCCAGAAACGATTGATGCGGTGATGATTTATGCCCAAAAGGGTCACGGTCGAAGGGCGAGCCGATATACTGATTTTACCTTTGCCTTATATAAAGGAGAGGAGCTCGTACCATTTTGTAAAGCCTACAGTGGTTTGAGTAACGAAGAAATCAATGAGGTTAACCTTTGGATCAAGGATCATATACGTGAACGTTTTGGTCCGGTTGCCAGTGTGGATGCTGAACTGGTTTTTGAAATTGCCTTTGAAGGAATCAATCGCAGCAATCGCCACAAAAGTGGTGTGGCCGTTCGTTTTCCTCGGATTGTCCGCTGGCGAAAGGATAAACCACTATTAGAAATCGGCCGAGTGGAAGACCTTCTTGATGGTTTTTAGTTTCTGGTCTCAAGTCTTAGGTTTCTGGTTACTCGTTTCCAGTCGCTGCTAACTAGAGACCAGGAACAAGTAACTAGGAACCAATACGTATATTTGCATGATGAACATTTCCTACCGGTGGTTAAGGTCTATTTTACCAGTTGAAGCAAGTGCCGAAGAAGTTGCGCATCGATTATCGGTGTCGGGATTAGAAGTAGAGCATATCGAGAAATGGGAGAGCCTTCCCGGAGGACTCAAAGGTTTTGTTGTAGGAGAGGTTTTAACCTGTGAAAAACACCCCGATGCAGATCGTTTAAAAGTAACAACAGTCAATATCGGGTCTGCTGAAACATTACATATTGTGTGTGGTGCACCCAATGTAGCAGCTGGACAAAAAGTCATCGTTGCAACCGTAGGGTCTCAGGTATCTATACCGGGTAAAGAACCGTTTGCAATAAAGAAAAGTAAAATCCGTGGCCAGGTGAGTGAGGGTATGATTTGTGCCGAAGATGAAATGGGCGTTGGACATTGGCACGATGGAATTTTGGTTTTACCTGAAGAAACAGAAGTGGGAACGAGCGCAGCAGATTATTTCGGAATAGTATTGGATACTGTCCTAGAAATTGGCTTGACCGCAAATCGTGGTGATGCGGCATCTCATATGGGTGTGGCCCGGGATGTTGCAGCATTATATGGATTGCCATTGCCGACCCCAACTTCGCAAAACATCACGATTCCAACAGAAATAAAAAGAGAGGTTACCATTGAGAATAGCGATGATTGTCGCAGATATATCGGTGTTACCATTGAGCAAATTGAAGTCAAAGATTCTCCAGATTGGTTGAAACACAGTTTATCTGCAATTGGTATTGAGCCAAAAAACAATGTGGTAGATGCAACTAACTATATTCTACACCATTATGGACAGCCGGTTCACGCCTTCGATTCAAGAAAGTTGAGGGGTAGTGTAGGTGTTCGAAAGGCCCAAGCAGGTGAAAAAATCACTTTACTGGATGATTCTGAAAAGGAATTAACCACCGACGACTTGGTGATTGTAGATGAATCTTCACCTGTTGCTTTGGCTGGAGTCATGGGCGGTGCTGAATCTTCGGTGACGCAATCAACCAGTTCTGTGTTTTTAGAAATAGCGCATTTCCATGAGAGCACGGTAAGAAAAACAGCACAACGTCATGTTCTAAATACGGATGCTTCTTTTCGATTTGAACGTGGAATTGACTTAGAGAACATGAAGCACGTGGCACAGCATTTGGCAACCTTGATTACCGATATTGCTGGCGGACACATTATTGGGTTTAACGATGTTTTCCCAAATCCAAAAGAAGTCAAGAAAATCTCGTTTGATTATGACAGACTGAACGAATATGCAGGTATTACCTATTCCATAGAAAGAGCGGAAGGAATATTGGACTCTTTAGGTTTCACGGTCAATACCAAACTCAATCCATGGGAAGTATCCATACCTAGTTGGAGAAACGACGTTAATTATGATGTTGATCTCTTTGAAGAGGTGATGAGAATATTCGGTTTTGACAAAATACCATTAACTGGTAAAATGCAGATTTCATTGGGTAATTTCCAAGGAATGCAGAGAAAGAAGAATGAGAATCAACTCAGGAATTATCTCGCTGATAAGGGATATTTTGAAGCCCAAACCAATAGCCTAACATCGCCTTCTTATTACTCAGAGGAAGCGCCTTTGGTTCAAATCAGTAATCCTTTAAGTACCGATATGTCGGTAATGCGATATTCCATGGTTCCAGGATTATTAACCTCTGTGGCCTATAATCAAAATAGACAGGCTAAGAGCGTTAAACTATTTGAACTAGGTAAGACGTATGCAAAAACAGAGAATGGCTACAAAGAAACGCCAACGCTTTGCATTATATCTTGGGGAAATTCAGACACCGAAACTTGGGAGTCTAAAACAAGAAATGCTGATTATTACGATTTAAAAAGAGTGGTAACCGGCTTGATTCAACGAATGGATTCAAGCTTAAAAATCGACGATCTACAAATCCAATCGGTTTCTAAAAAGTTAACCAAACAAACCGAAGTGAAAGGGTCCGTTTGGGCTGTTGAAATACCACTGAAAAAGTTATTTAAACCAGCGAGGAAAACAGTTCGATACGAAGAACCATCTAAGTTCTTCAATATGCGAAGAGACTTGAGTTTGGTCATTGATAAAAAGGTTCAGTTTAAAGACCTCTTAGCCACAACACATGCTACAAAAGTTAAAAATTTGACGGATGTACGTGTGTTTGATATTTATGAAGGGAAACCCCTAGAAGAACATCAAAAAGCCGTTTCATTGAGTTTTTTATTTAACAAAATGGATGCTCCAATGAAGGATGAAGAAGCGGACAAATCAATGTCAAAGCTCATGGCTGCATTTGAAGAAAATGGCGCCGTTATCCGCCGTTAGTCATGGTAGTTTACACCCTCGATATCGGAAATACACGCTCTAAGTTAGGAACGTTTAATTCTGGTAAATTAAATGGGGTTCAAACGTTTAATGACCATTCGGCTTTGGTTGAATTCCTATCCAATTTACCGAAAGAATCGATCATTGGATGTTCTGTAGGAAAGAAGCCGGCCGTATTTTCTGAGGATATTAGATGGGTAACTTCAATGAACAATGAGGCTGTAATCTTGGATATCGAAGAGCCTCAAAGCTTAGGTGCTGATCGCTATGTTGGACTCTTGGGGTTATTACAAAAATTTCCCCAAAAAGAAATCCTATTAATTGACGCAGGCACCTGTGTTACTTATGAGTATTTGTACGATAAACGGTATCACGGTGGAGCCATATCACCGGGAATTCAATTGCGTTTCAAATCCATGAATGATTACACCGAAGCCTTACCATTATTAAAGGGGAATCAAAACCAAACCCAGTACATGGGTAAGAATACGGATGAAGCAATGAATTCGGGTGTTTTGATGGGGGTAATCGATGAAGTTAACGGTCGAATACACGATTGGCAGAGCAAATCGAACGAGGGAATCGTCGTGTTAACGGGTGGAGATGCAGAGTTTTTGGGGAATCATCTTAAAACGAAGATATTTGTGGAACCGTGGTTGCTGCACTACGGTTTGTATTATGCGCATCAATCCCTTTAAGCATCTTGCTTTTTATAGCCTTGTATTTTTTACGCTTGGAGTTCAAGCCCAAGGAAGTTCAGGCCAAAATTTTATCCGTTCACCATATTCCAATTATGGCATTGGTGAATGGACCTACACAAACCCAATACAAGCTTCTACAGCTCAACACACTTATGCAGGGCATTTTTCATATACCTTGAGTAACCCTGCTACTTTAGGGAATGTTCGTTATACCGTGTTTGATTTTGCTGGAAACTTCAGAAATGGAACAACACAGTTGAATGATAAGTATAACGACTTCAACGGTGGTGGAATTTCCTATATGAGTTTGGCTCTTCCGATTTGGAAGAAGGTTACCCAAAAACTAATTTCTGAGGACAGCATGACGGGTAGAAGAACATGGCAATTTACCCCTTATGGTGCGAGTAGCAGCATTACATTAAAACCCATGACAACAATGGGTTACGAATACCACCTTGATGATGAGGGCACTTTACCTGGACGTACCACCTACACTGGTTCGGGTGGAGTGAATCTATTGCAATGGAATACCGGTTTTAGAATCGGAAACAGGGTGAATCTTGGCTATGGTTTGGGGTATGCTTTTGGAAGCACTCGAGACAATGCCTTTTACTCGGTCATTGATAGTTTTCAGTTAGGTGCAATCGACGATGCTCAGGATTTGAAAATCCGAGGTATGCAACAGCATATAGGCGCACTTTTTGAATTCAAATTAGATAGTACCTATCATAAAATTGGTGGTAGTTACGAGTGGTTTTCAAATATGAGAGCTACTCGTAATCGTTTGACAAGAAGTATGCAGGTAATAGGTAGCACGGTGAGAACATTAGACACTATTTTGAATGAAAACAGCGTAGAAGAGTCTTTTGATTTGCCTACCTCTTTTGGAGTAGGGTATAGCGTGCGTTACCGCAGAAGTTTGATGTTGGCATTGGACTGGAGACGTCAAATATGGTCGAATGATTTGAGGTTGTTTTGGGAAAAAAATTCCGATTACAGAGATCGCAACGATTATTCTGCAAGCGTAATTATAAACCCAGTGGATCGCAAAGCCCCTAACGAAAAGAAAATGAAAATCCCTGTGCGTTTGAGCTATGGGTATGGGGAATCTAACGTTCAAGTAACGCAAGGTCAAAACACCTTTGCATTGCAAGAGCATCGTGTAGGAATTGGGTTTGGTATTCCTATCATACGTCGTTATTTCGATAATTCGGTACTAACGAATATGGTTCATGTTGATTTTCAATATATCAACCGTAGCCTGAGTCCGACGCTACCGAAGGAAAATTTCTTCACCGTTTCGCTTGGTGTACAAATGGGAGATATTTGGTTTGCTAAGCGTAAATACGATTAACATGCCGAGTAAAAATCGAAATATATTTTCGGTTGTCGCCCTGATGTTAACGGGTATCATTTTAGTTACTTCCTGTAACAGTGAAACAATTTATGGTAAGGATCGTGCACAAAGTACGGATAGCATCGTTACCAAGGAGTTTGCTGAGAAGGTTACCATTGAATATACCGATTCGGGATTTTTAAGGGCTAGGGTTTTCAGTCCTTTGGTAACAGCAATTAAACAACCATCTAACCCATTTATGGAGATGACCAAAGGGTTGAAAGTGGATTTTTACGATATCCGTGGGGATATTCAGAGTTATATGACGGCGGAATATGCCATTTCTTACCCAGATAAAAAATACATCGTGGTAAAACGGGATGTAGAGATTTTGAATGTGAAAGGTGAAGTGTTGAACACCGAAGAACTTCGTTGGGATCAAGATAGTGGTAAGATATACACGGATCAGTTCGTTCGCATAACAACACCAGATCAAATAATTACAGGAACGGGGTTGGTGAGTGATGAATCTTTTTCTGATTGGGAAATATTAAACGTTAGTGGAACCTTAAACGTACCTCATGATAAAATACCACATCCTCGCTCTGTTGTGCCTGGTCGCGGCCGCTATTAGTGCGATTGAATTTTTGGCCATTTCAATAGAAAATCCAGAATACATGACCTCATTCAGGTTTTGGTTAATGATCTTCGTGTTTGCTTTTAGCGTGATGCTTTATTTACGCACGAGAAGGTTTAGAAAGGAAAGCTTTAAAAATCAGCAACGCTAATCTTCGGGGTCGTCCTTTTCTTCCTCCTGCTGTTTTTCAGGCTCCACAAACCAACTTGCTAGGTAACCGGTAAAGACACCAAACAGACCCACGCCGGCCGTCATTAATACCAGAGCAACAATCCTTCCTTCGGTTGTTACAGGATACAAGTCACCATATCCCACAGTAGTGATGGTAACGTATGCCCACCAAAGAGCATCTTCCGCAGTTTTGATATTACTATTTGGCGCGGTTTCTACTTCAAGAATTAAAACCGACGAGAATAGAATCAACATAAAGGCGACAATCACCGCAAAGGTGAAGGTACCTTTCATGTGGTTCTTGAATATGTTCTCTACGATATGGGAAATCGATCGATAGGCCTTTATAACGCGTATAATTTGAATAACGCGGGCAATTCTACCCAATCGAAAGACCCCATTTGCTGGTATACTAGCAAGTAAGTCAATCCAGCCCCATTTCATATAAGCGAGCTTACTTTCGGCTCGAAAAAAGCGAATCAGGAAATCCAAGAAAAACACACTACACGCGATATAGTCTGTGTAGACAATGAGTTTGTGAACTTCAGGGGGCAAATCAATGAGTGCATCAACAATAAGAATACCCAGAATATAAAATGATAGCACCAACACCAATAGATTGATGAAGCTGAGCCCATCTTCTATTGATTTCCCTGTCATTTTCAACTTTGAACTGCTCACTGGTTCAAAGGTAAGTTTTTCTGGTTCTTGGTTTGTAGTTTAAGCAACTAGCAACTAGTGATCATAAACTAAATACCAGCACTCATCCCCATCATCTCTTTCTTTGAATTGTATTCTTTTAGCAGTTTAGAGCGAAAGTGATTGCCTGTTTTGCTCAATAATGTTCCATTTTCTTTGCAAGTCTCCTGCCAGGTCTCTGTAGACATTACCCAATGGGAGCTATCGGACACTACTACACCACTTAGTTGAGAACAAATCATAGCGACTTTTTCTTTAATGGTGTGAAAAATGATGCTATTGTCTACGGTCATCATAGGCGTAAAATAAAGTTTGAACCTTGCGCCTTTGAAGTTCGGAAGGTATGGGTTGAGTTTGCGGCCCACCTCGGCTTGTTCAAAAACCAAATCGATGAGCTGGTCGTATTGCTGCAATACTTCATAGTATATTTTGTCATTTTCAAATAGACCTGATTCTCTGTAGTGCTGAATTTGATAAAGTGTTGAATAAAGTGTTTCATATCCCCAAATTTCATGTGATGTGACTTTTAAATATTTCTCTGCTAGTTGTACATATTCTGATTCTCTTTGCTCGTTTCCTCTGAAGACTTTCTTGTTGTATGAAGGATCTTTTAAAAATTCACGTTGCCATATAAAATTTTTAAAGGCAGCAAGTTTTGGAAACCACATATAATAGAAGAAGGGTATTTCTTTCGCTCCATAATTTATTTGTGAGTGTGGATGAAAAATGCATAGGTCGAGCCGAGATTCTAGTTCTTTAAAAAAAATCTCTCGAAGTGTATTTTTCGAAGTGCAACGATTTCAATTCAACCGTTAACAGGTTTTCATCCGTATTTGAGAATTGAGACAGATCAATTTTCAGTTCTTACGCTAATTTGATCATTTCGTCTGCTCTTAATGCTTGAGGATTGCGCATTCTGCGGTAGGCGGCGTCTTCGGAAATATTCAATAAATCAGACATAAAAGCGGCGGTTCGGATACCCATTCGCTTTGTTTTCTCATTTAAGATGTGTGTAAAGTTTTCAATCATAACGTATTTAATAAGCCTTTGATATTAAAACACAGATATCCCCTATTACACCCATGCGGTTTGCAATAAATGCAAAAATTATAGTACCACGAACCTCTCATTTGTGATCCTCGCCGAGGTATGCGATTAGAGCATCATGAACTTTGAAAGCAAGTAACCCAAAAAGTATGGGTTGGTCATTAGTGGTTAGTATATAGTACACTTATTGATCAGAGAGTCGTGTTTGCACCCCCTGTTGTAATTTTGTAGTATGAAAATTACGTTCTGGGGGGCAGCACAACAAGTAACTGGAAGCATGCATTTGGTTGAACTAGAGGGGGGGACAAAGGTGTTAGTTGATTGTGGTTTAGATTACGAAAATCGTCGCGAATTCGAAGCCAATAATGCTCACTTTCCTTTCCCAGCAACGGAGATAG
>JAYYCN010000214.1:0-4431 GCA_036161795.1 Bacteroidota bacterium | reverse complement strand
TTCATCATATAGTGCTTTTTCTTTTCTCTTTTCTACTCTTTTAGCGATAAAAATACCCAGTACATACAAGGACATCAAAGGAAATCCGAGTAGCAACTGTGAAAAAACATCGGGTGATGGTGTAGCGATACCTGCAATCAGAAAAACAAAAACAGCCGCATACCTCCAGTATTTCTTGAGGAAACCTGAACTCACAAAACCGATGCTTGCAAGTATGTATATCAGCACCGGTAATTCAAAAACCAAACCGGTAGCTAAACTCATAAAACTAACGAACCCAGTCACCGAGGAGATCGTAATAATATTGGTGATTTCATCGCTTAATGTATAGGACAATAAGAAGTTCGTTGCTACAGGAACTAACAAAAAGTAGGCAAAAAATATACCTACAAAGAACAACAATGAAACCACAAATAAGCTACGTCTTGTACGTTTCACCTCTTTTTTGCTCAAAGCAGGTTTTATGAATAACCAAAGTTGGTTAATGATAAGAGGGAAACTCGCGACTAATCCAGTAACCAATGATATTTTGAAGGCACTGATGAACTGCCCTTGCACCTGCATACTTTGCATGGAAAGTTTTGGTGGATCCCAGCACAAAACATCCTTGCCCATAAATGTACGACCCGCTTTACAGAAGAACTGGTATCCCCAAAAATCCGGTTGAAAAGGGGACATTACCACCCAATCAAAAATATACTCAACTACAGTAAATGCAAGGATAGTAGATATTAATAGGATATATGCGATTTTTAATAACCGTGAGCGAAGTTCATCGATATGATCGAAGAACCCCATGTTCTTTTCATTGGGAAACTCTTGGTCTACATCAACTTGATCCAGTGGCATACTTGGCTCGTTGATAGATTACATTAACATTCCACCGCAAACCGAGAGGGTCTGACCCGTTACATAGGCACTCATATCCGAAGCTAGAAATAAACAGGTATTAGCAACGTCTTCTGGGCTACCTCCGCGTTTTAAAGGAATGGTATCCGTCCAGCCTTTACGCACTTCTGCCTCTAAGGCTTCAGTCATCTCGGTTTCAATGAAACCTGGCGCTACTGCGTTACAACGAATGTTCCTTGAGCCTAATTCTTTGGCAATGCTCTTTGTAAATCCAATCATTCCAGCCTTAGAAGCGGCATAATTCGCTTGACCGGCATTACCGGTAACACCTACAACACTGGTCATATTGATAATGCTGCCTGCCTTGTTGCCCATGAAATGGCGAAGGAAAGACTTCGTTAAATTGAATGCGCTTTTTAAGTTGGTGTTGATTACCTCATCCCATTGCTCCTCCGACATTCTCAGCATCAACCCATCACGTGTAATCCCAGCATTGTTGATCAAAATATCAATTCTATCAAAGTCCGCTATCACATTTTTGGCGAGTTCCTCACTTTGCGTGAAATCTGCGGCATTACTCTGATACCCTTTGGCTTTAATCCCGTATTTCTCCGTTAATTCAGCTTCAAAAGCTTTGGCTTTTTCTACAGAGCTAGCAAATGTGAAGGCAATATTGCAGCCGTTTTTAGCAAATGTTTCAGCAATACCCTTGCCTATTCCTCTCGTGGCACCCGTGATTAGAGCAGATTTTCCAGTCAACATGGAGCAAAGATACCTTTATTCTCTAACAGAATCAATCGCTTCTAATCTGGGATTCATTACTTTAAACCACAGTGGAGCAATCAAACTTAAAACCATCATACCAGGATATCCCGTAGGCATTTGAGGCGCATCTTCCGAACTAATGAGTGTTTGATACTTTTTATTGCTTTTGAAATGATGATCTGAGTGCCTCGATAACTCAAACAGAAGTAATCTCCCAACTGCATGATCGCTATTCCAAGAATGCTTTGTCTCTAACTTTTCATAATACCCGTTAGGAAGTCTTTTTCTTAATAAACCGTAGTGCTCGATGTAATTTATGGTTTCCAATAACACTGCTCCAATTATACCAGCAAAAACCACTGCAAGTAGACCATTCGATCCAAACAGAAAATACATCACACCTAAGTATATGGTTTGTATCAATGTCAAATTAATCATTTGATTACCCCAATGCCATCTGCTGTTACCTTCACGTCTTAGCCGCTCAAATTCTAGTGCCCAAGCTTTCCGGTAAGTCTGAGACATAGACCTAAGCCAGAAAACAAAAACGGTTTCGTTTTTTCTAGCAGTGGAAGGATCTTCTGGTGTAGCAACATGCTTGTGATGGCCGCGATTATGCTCAATGAAGAAATGCATATACAACGAGGTACAAAGCAACATTTTGGCCATCCATTGCTCCCTTTTTTGTTGACGATGACCTAATTCATGAGCGACATTAATCCCATAACTACCACACAATATGCCCATTCCAAAAATGTGACCCCAATTATCCATTGACTTAAAGGAAGCAAACGACATGAGTTCCCCGAAGTAGAAAATCATACCAAATTGCACTGGAAATAACAGATAAAGAACCATATCAAATGATCTATCAGAAGCCCTTCGTTGCATTTCTGATTCGTTCACTGACTGTTTACGGATACCCAGAGTCAACTCTAACAACGGAATCACACCAAAAATGAACCACACAGAGGTCCAAGCCAACCAACCCTCATTGGTCCATGAAAACCAAACCATTACAGCCGGTAATAATGCAAATAAGTAGTTTATTGATCTCATTTTGTCAACTAAAATAAACGTTTTAAGTCTAATTTACGCCTTTGGGTAGCCAAGTATTACTTTTGTTTTAATGGGTGAATTTGTCGAAACACAAATTGAGTTTCTTAAAGGAGTAGGTCCAGCCAAAGCGCAAGCCCTTCAACAAGAACTTGGCATTTTCACTATTGCTGATTTATTGAGCCATTATCCATTCCGTCATGAGGATAGATCCAAAGTACTTCCCATCCAGGAGGTTGCAACCTATCCAGATGTTTACATTCAACTTAAAGGCAGGATTTCTAGAGGCGAATTGATTGGTCATGGTCCAGGAACAAGATACTCTGCTATGTTAACAGACGAAACCGGACAAATTGAATTGGTTTGGTTTCAAGGGGCAAAATGGATTGAAAAATATATCGATAAAAGCAAGGAATATCTCATCTATGGGAAGGCCTCGAAATTCCGAAACCAATGGAATATTCCGCATCCTGAATTGCAGGTCATCGATGCTGATCTTCAATTATCTAAGTTAGGTTTGGTACCCGTATATCCACTAACAGAGGGACTTAAGAGAAAAAAAATTGAAAACAAGTTACTTGTCAAACTCAGCAAACAAGTCGTTGAAGATACCCGTTTTAAGATCCAAGATAACCTTCCCGACCCTATCCTCAAGAAATATAATTTTCCTCAGAAAAAGGATGCACTACGAATGCTACACGCTCCAAAAAATTCACAAGAATTAGAGCAAGCCAAACAAAGGCTGAAATATGAAGAACTATTTTATTTACAGCTCAGGTATTTACAGCTTAAGGGAAATAGAAACCGCACCTACAAAGGAATTGTCTTTAATCGTTTGGGTGAGTATTTCATGGGATATTACGAAAAGCATTTGCCATTCGATCTTACCAATGCTCAAAAACGAGTTTTAAAGGAGATTCACGCTGATCTTAAACGTGGTTTACAAATGAACCGCCTATTACAGGGCGATGTAGGTAGCGGTAAAACCATGGTGGCTCAATTAAGTATGTTAATGGCCATTGACAATGGATATCAAGCCTGTTTGATGGCCCCAACAGAAATCCTTGCCCAACAACACGGTGTCGGAATAGCAGAAGATCTTAAACTCCTAGGGCTTCAGGTGCGTTTACTGACCGGTTCAACCCCTAAAAAACAACGAACCGAAATCCTTACTGAACTCAAGGATGGAACCGTAGATATTTTAATTGGAACACACGCACTCATTGAAGACGAAGTTATATTTAAGTCTTTAGGACTCGTTGTCATTGATGAACAACATCGCTTCGGCGTGGCGCAACGAGCCCGCCTCTGGAAAAAAGGAAATATACTCCCCCATATTCTTGTGATGACGGCTACTCCTATACCAAGGACATTGGCCATGACACTATATGGCGATTTGGATGTCAGCGTGATAGACGAACTTCCAAAGGGAAGAAAACCAATCAAAACGGTCCATAGGCATGAGAGTAATCGACCGTTGGTCATGGAGTTCTTAAAACAAGAAATTAGCAAAGGGCGTCAGATTTATTATGTATTTCCACTCATTGAAGATTCACCAAAATTGGCATTAAAGAGTCTGATGTCAGGCTATGAAATGGTCAGTGATTACCTCCCCACTCCAACATATACCTACAGCCTACTTCACGGTAGAATGAAGCCTGCTGAAAAAGAGGCGGAAATGGAAAAATTCAAAACAGGAAAAACGCAAATTATGGTTGCAACCACCGTTATTGAAGTAGGTGTAAATGTGCCCAATGCATC
>JAYYCN010000213.1:0-4957 GCA_036161795.1 Bacteroidota bacterium | reverse complement strand
GAATAACATTGGAAACAGAAGCCAAAATATACGTAGCAGGACACCTTGGAATGGTGGGCAGTGCCATTGTTCGCGAGCTACACAACAAGGGGTATCACAATATTGTCACAAAGACAACTAAAGAACTCGACCTGAGAAATCAAGATGCGGTTCGTTCGTTTTATGAATCAGAGAAACCCCAATATGTTTTTATTGCAGCAGCAAAGGTTGGAGGTATTCATGCTAACAACACCTATAGGGCTGAGTTTCTTTACGATAATTTAATGATTCAAAACAACTTGATTCATTTTGCTTATAATAACGGAGTGAAGAAGTTGTTGTTTTTAGGAAGTAGTTGTATTTATCCAAAATTGGCGGAACAACCACTTAAGGAAGACTATTTACTAAGCGGATATTTAGAATCAACCAATGAACCCTATGCCATTGCAAAAATTACTGGGATAAAAATGTGTGAGGCATATCGAGATCAACACGGATGTAACTTTATTTCCGCTATGCCCACAAACCTGTATGGTCCTAACGATAACTATCATCCGGAAAACTCTCATGTATTGCCCGCTTTGATACGTAAGTTTCACGAGGCGAAAGCATCTTCAAAAGAGCAGGTCGAAATATGGGGTGATGGTACACCCATGCGTGAGTTTTTATATGCAGATGACCTCGCAAACGCCTTGGTTTATTTAATGGAAAACTATAATGAAAAGCAGTTTGTGAATGTTGGGTTTGGAAGCGATGTTACCATCAAAGAGTTAGCGGAAACTGTGGCTAAGGTGGTTGGTTTTAATGGCCGAATGAAATACGATAGTAGCAAGCCAAACGGAACCCCTAGAAAGTTGTTGGATTCTTCTCGTTTGTTCAGCACCGGTTGGAAGCCAAAGACCAACCTTGAAGAAGGTATCCGTCTAGCATATCGGGATTTTCTTAATCGATATACATAAAAAAGCGACCCTATTTGAGCCGCTTTTTATAATTCCAAGATTGTATTTTACCTCAACACATCACGTGAAATAACCACGCGCTGTACTTCAGAGGTTCCCTCATAAATTTGAGTGATTTTCGCGTCGCGCATCAAACGCTCCACATGGTATTCTTTAACATAACCGTATCCACCGTGAATTTGAATAGCTTCTACGGTTGTTTTCATTGCAATTTCTGAAGCATATAACTTAGCCATTGCACTGGCGCGATCGTAATTCTGTCCGTTATCCTTTAACCAAGCTGCTTTTAAACACAACATACGAGCGGCTTCAATTTCGGTGGCCATATCAGCCAACTTAAAGGCGATTGCCTGGTGTTTCATGATTTCCTTACCAAAAGCTTTCCGCTCTTTTGAATATTGTAGGGATAGTTCGTAAGCACCACTTGCTATTCCTAAAGCTTGAGCTGCAATACCAATACGACCACCACTTAATACTTTCATCGCAAACTTGAACCCAAACCCATCTTCTCCGATGCGGTTTTCTTTGGGAACTATAACATCCTGGAACATGATGCTATGTGTATCACTTCCACGAATACCGAGCTTGTCTTCTTTTTTACCAACAGTAACACCATCCCAGGCTTTCTCCACAACAAAGGCATTGATGCCCTTGTGACCTTTTTCAATATCGGTTTGAGCAATGACCAAGTAGTAGCTCGCGCTGTTTCCGTTGGTAATCCAGTTTTTGGTTCCGTTTAAAATGTAATGATCACCGTTATCGATGGCGGTGGTTTTCTGGCTCGTAGCGTCACTACCAGCCTCTGGCTCTGATAAACAGAAAGCACCGATGGCTTGGTTACTAGCCAAGGGACGTAGGTATTTTTCTTTCTGATCGCCTGTTCCATATGTTTCTAACCCCCAACAAACCAACGAGTTGTTCACACTCATACAAACCGAGGCCGAAGCATCGATTTTGGAGATTTCTTCCATAGCGAGAACGTATGACATGGAATCCATTCCACCCCCGCCGTACTTTGGATCAACCATCATCGACATAAACCCTAACTCACCCATTTTTTTGATTTCGTCAGCAGGAAATCTTTGTTTTTCGTCGCGTTCAATTACGCCGGGAAGAAGTTCGGTTTGTGCAAAATCTCGTGCCGCCTGTTGTACGGCCAGGTGCTCCTCTGTCAATTCGAAATTCATAACGGTATTACAAAAATAACGCTTATTGTTTTACAATGCCCATTTAAAAAGTCACTTATCGAATCTGAACAACAAAACGGAGATCGCCTTGTTATATTTGTGGGCATTATTATGGCGAATATTACGTTCAAATTTGAGGAAAAAAACAAGGAAGAGATAACGGCAGAAATCTTTCCTGGTGAGAGTATATTAGAGGTTGCATTAGATAGCGATGTGCATTTGAACCACAACTGCGGCGCAGTATGTGGCTGCAGTACGTGCCACGTTTATATTGAAGATGGCGAGGATTTTTTGCCCGAAATGAGCGACCGTGAAGAGGAATATGTTGATCGTGCGAGAAACCCGAGATACAATAGCCGTTTGGCATGTCAGTGTAAATTAGAAAAGGAAGGCGCTGACCTGGTAGTAACTATACCGGATCAAAGCGATATCATTGGCCACTAGTTTTTCTAAAAGAACCAAAACAACTTAAACATGGAATTACCAATACACTGGAGTGATCACGAAGATGTAGCCATGAAGCTATACGAGCGTTTCGGAGATGAGTTTGGCGAAAATAAAATTTATCGTATTCGTTTTACAGACTTAGTAGAATGGGTTTTAGAAATCCCCGAATTTGTGGATAGTAGAGAAGAGTGTAATGAAGGTCATCTTGAAATGATTCAGGCTCAATGGGTTTACGAATGGCGGGATAATCAGTAAGCTGCTAATAAATCACAAGCCACTGTTGTTATAAAGGAAAAGTCCCCAATATTAACGTTCTTGCACGATAGAAATGTTCAGGTCTTTAAAAGTCTTAGTGTTTTTTATGGCAGTCCTATCTTTGGGTGGTCTATTCGGCCAGTCTGAGGAATTTGAGCCTTGTGCTCACCGACACGTTATTGAAGACTTAGAAAGTCGTTTTCCGGGTTATAAAAAAGAGTACGATAAAATGTATCAGGACATCATTCGGATGTCTAAGTTGAAAACGACGAGCATCAACAAAAGAAAGCGTCGAATAAAAGATACGATTTACACATATGATACTACCATCGTCATTCCGGTTGTATTCCACATATTATATTCTAACACCTACGAAAATGTAGAGGACAGCCTACTGGTAAATCAAATAGAGGTTCTAAATCAGGATTTTCAAAGACAAAACCCAGATACAGCAAACACACGTTCTTTTTTTAAGTCCAGAGCAGGAAGCATGAATGTTAAGTTTGTATTGGCTGATACGGACCCGAATGGAAACCCAACCAATGGAATAAATCGGGTACCCACTTCGGTTACCAGCTGGGGAACATCTAATGGTGTTAACAACAACATGAAATACACCGCAAGAGGAGGTGTAAGCTCGTGGGACCCCGATAAATACATTAATGTTTGGGTGTGTGATATGACTTATGGCGGTACGGAAAGGGTACTTGGCTTTGCATATCCACCCAATAGTCATCCCTTTTGGACCATTAGCTCCCTCAAAGCGGAACAAGGTGTGGTTATACACTATAAGTGTATTGGTAGGAACAATCGCAGAGCCACAACAAACTTGCTTCGTTCCTCAAATATGGGACGGGTAGCAACCCATGAGTTTGGTCATTATTTTGGACTGAGACATATTTGGGCTGACGACCAAAACTTCGCTAATCGTTGTTTTTATGATGATTACATAGACGACACACCAAAGCAGGGGACAGGTTCCAATTTTAGTTGCTATCCTCAACGTAATACTTGCACTGAGGCTAATGATTTACCTGATATGATTGAAAATTACATGGATTATAGTACCCATCCATGTCAGAATATGTTCACTGAACAACAAACACGCGCTATGCAGTCTACACTCGAAACCTACAGGTCGAGTATAGCAACATTCGAGATCACAACTACAACAACAGTCATTGATACGGTGGAGTACGATGAAATGTTGGTTTTTTACCGCTCTGATAAATCACAGATTATCGTGGAGGTCGTAGATAAAGAGTTAGATGTTACATTGAACTTTGATCTATTTAATATTGTGGGACAAAAAATGATGGAATCAATGACCATTGAAAACAACGAAACCATCCTACCGGGATCAAAGTTTTCACAAGGGCAGTATATCGCGGTTTTACGAACCAGCGATGGTGACCTGGTAAAAGTACAGCGCCTAATTGTTGATTAAGATAATCGGATTGACTCGCTAGCTTTCAGAAGTCTTTTTAGTTGTTCATTTACCTGGATTTCAAGATTTCTGAATGAGCATTCGGTGATTTCACCGCGCTTTCGTGCATCCCATAAAACAGAGATTAGTCGAGAACAACGCAAGAATGTTTTCTCAATTTCATAGATGTGGTGGATTTGGTTCTCTTGCTGGGGATGTTGGGTTCGGGCAATTGCGATAGCAGCGCGTATGATTTCCGAGCGAACCCTTGATGACAAATCTATGTGACTAGCATTTTCACCTAGCTTTTGTGCAATGTGCTGAATGCTTTGATTGATCTGATTATTTATTTTCATATACCAAAGATGTATTGGTTGTGATAGGGTAATCGTGTGCTTTTCATTTATAAACGCTTATTACCGTTTATAATCAATTAGGGGTTATATTTGCATACTAATAGTTCTGATGATTTCACGCCGACTTGTACGGATAAAAACACTTCAAACGCTTTACGCTTTTAATCGAAGTGAAAACGGTATTGTAGCTGATTACGAGACCTTATTACAGGAAAAGTTCGATGCTGCTTATGACGCATACCTTTTTGTTTTAGATTTTCCTTATCACCTAAGAGAATTTGCCTTAGAAAAGCAAAATAGAGAGAAATCTAAATTCTATCCGAAGGATGAAAAAATAGACCATTACCG
>JAYYCN010000212.1:0-2866 GCA_036161795.1 Bacteroidota bacterium | reverse complement strand
CATTCATTTTGGAAACACATCGCGTTCGCACAATTCGTTGGTTTACGGAAGTTATCTTGCCTTGTTTTTTATTGGGTTTTGTTTTTTCTAAGACCCTGGAAAAGTTGGAATTTGAAGAACGTGAGCTATTTGCTTCTACTCTAATGGTTGAGCCAGATAATGAAATCAAAGCGCTACTTTTAGACGCAGAAAAAGCTCTTTTAAGAGATCTTCCAATATTGTATAAAGCCGGAATTCGAGGAGAAAAAGGTGATGCATTGGAAGCCAACATAAAACAGCAGTATTTCCCTGATTTATTAGACGAATATTCTGTTTCATTATTTGGTTATGATGCCAATGGAGAATTTCTAAATTCAGATAAACAAGTGGAGTACGGAACACTCAATTCCATGTATTTAGGGGAAGCGGGGAATAAAGTAACCCTTAAGTTTTTTTTGATGAATGAAAGACGGTTGTCTGGTACATACATGGGGAAGTTTCCAATTTATAATGACTCTAGTATTGAGGCAACTTATTTCGTTATGCTATCACCTACAGGGGAAGCGTTGAACGGTAGATTATCAGATGTATTAACAAATTCAAAGGAAAAAGATCTGTTACATCGCAACAATTATTCGTATGCCATTTATAGCGGAAATAGGCTTTCTAAGCATTTTGGCGAGTACGATTACAATAGAATTTTTAATTGGCCAACTAAACTTCATGGTCATTATTCATATACGGAGCCCGAATATTATCATAGCATTTCTGAAGATGCTTATGGCAATTTAGTGGTGGTTACAAAACCTAAACAGAGTTGGTTGGTAAGTTCGATTCAATTCACACTAATGGGACTTTTTGGATTGTTGGTAGCGGTATTATTGAACTCTTTCGTCTGGATCGAAGGACGTTGGAAACTAAAAGTAAATCCAAAATATTGGCAGCGAATTCAATCTCCTGATAATAATCTATTGTTTTCCTCAAGCTTTCAGCGTGAGACATGGTTTATTTCTAGACGTTTACAGGTTTACATTATCTGGCTACTGGTATTGATTTTTGGTTTGGTACTCTATTTTACTGTCAATTATTTTATGATTAATAATGCCAAAAAGCAAGAGCAGAAATTATTGAATACTACCAATCAAATCGCCAATCGTATTTCTGGTCAGAGTAACCTAAATGCCTTAGTTACTCAAAACCAAGTAGGTTTAATATATAATCTCGCTGAGTCCTTTCAAACCGATATCAATATTTACGATGAAAAGGGGTATTTGATTGTTTCCACGAACCCCCGATTGTACAATGAAAGGTTCCGCTCAAAATACATGAATCCGACCATGTATAATCAACTTACCAAAGGAGAATCGTCTAGTGTGATTGGTGAGGAAAGAATATCGGATTTAAACTATATCTCAGCATATACAATTATTACAGATAACGATTTGGAGGTACGAGGCTTTCTAAATCTCCCTTACTTTTCTAACCGCGTTGACTTGTACAGAGACATTTCTGATTACACGGTGACCATCTTGAACTTATTTATTATTGTATTTCTACTGGTGTTTTTGGTTACGGCGATAATATCAAAACGAATAACTAAACCCTTGCTCCACATTCGTGATGAACTCTCTCATATGAAATTAGGTGAAAAACATGAACCAATTGCATGGTATCGAAACGATGAAATTGGTTTATTGGTTAGGGAATATAACAAAATGATCGATGCGCTGGATGATAGTGTTAATAAACTATCCGAAGTAGAACGTCAAGGTGCATGGAGGGAAATGGCAAAACAGGTTGCACATGAAATCAAAAACCCTCTAACTCCTATGCGTTTGTCTTTACAGCATTTGGAATATTCAATCCATCGTAACGATAATAATATCAAGGAGAAGATTACTAAAACCATTCAATTATTGATTCGTCAAATTGATAGCTTGAGTAGTATGGCAGAGGAGTTTTCGTCATTTGCAAAAATGCCAGAACCTAAAATAGAAGTGGTAAATTTTAAACTTATATTGACGGATGCTAAGGTGTTAATGGAACGAGAAATGGGGCAGCAAATCACCATGAATCTCCCCGATAATGATATATGGATCAATGCCGATCCTCATCAATTGGGTAGGGTTTTTAATAACCTATTTAAAAACGCTTTGCAAGCTATCCCAGATGACAGAGTAGCCCAGGTTAGGGTTCTAACTGAAATTGAAGATACAAGGGTGCTTATTCAGGTTGTAGATAATGGGAAGGGGATACCTAAAGATCTCTACAAAAAGATTTTCAGTCCAAACTTCTCAACTAAGAATAGTGGTATGGGTCTCGGATTGGCGATTTCTAAGAAAATAGTGAATCAATTTGGTGGTACCATCACGTTTAACTCTACGATGGATGTGGGTACTACTTTTACTTTAAGCTTTCCCTTGCTGAAATAAATACAGCTGTTTAAACTTTTCAAATCCCATTCTAGTAAGCGGACTTTTTCCAAAGATTTCTTTGAATTGTTCTTCATTCATTTCAACCCATTTGATATCTCGCTTTTTAGAAAAGTATGGAGTAAATCGAGGTTCTTGATGCGGTAGAGAGAATCGATTCCATGGACACACATCCTGGCAAATATCACAGCCAAAGACCCAGTCATTCAACATCTCTTTTTCTTGAGGATTGAGTTTACTCCTTTTTTCGATGGTCAAGTAAGAGATGCATTTGTTAGAGTCAACAACTCCATCTTGAACGATAGCTTGAGTAGGACAAGCGTCGATACAAGCCGTGCACTCTCCGCAATGTTGTGTCGAATAGGGTTCATTATTATTCAATTCTAAATCTAGAAATATTTCGGCAAGAAAGAAATTACTACCCACGCCTTTACGAAGAAGCAAGCTGTTTTTAC
>JAYYCN010000211.1:0-6113 GCA_036161795.1 Bacteroidota bacterium | reverse complement strand
AATCAAATATTGATGAGCCATCATGAGGACCTGTATGCATACCCCAAGAGAGATTACATACGGCTGGCTTCTTCATCGAATCTGCATAATCAAAAATGTAATCAAAGCCATCTATGATGGCATTATTTGCAACGATGTAATCACCCAATGCACTCCCTCCAATGGTATCGTTTTGGTATTTGATTCCAACAAAGACCAAATCTGATTCAGGAGCTACTCCAGCATACTTCAAATCTGGGCTTTTAAACCCCGAACCTGAGGCAATTCCTGCTACATGTGTGCCATGAGCTCCATCATTGTCAGTGGCATTTAAAATCTCTTCTTTTGAGTTTTTAAGTATGCCATATTCAAACGGTAGTGGACCTTGTAAGTTTTTATATTTCTGTTGCCAGAATCTTTTGACACGGTATTGTTTTCCGTTTTCACTAAAAAAGGTAGGATGCGTTGTTTGAAAGCCGATATCAACAATCCCAACAACAACTCCCGAACCTTTGATTGGAGATGATTTTATCTCGTACACTTGGTCAACTTTAGATTTTGCCAGGGCTTTCTGATCATTCTTTCTTGCAGAATTGAGTTTCGTAGTAATATCCAGAAACGTAACCACGGAGAAATTGCTTAAGTCTTTGATTTGCTTAATGCTTAAGTCAGCTGTAAATGTATGCTTTCGCACTTTAAAGCGTGCACCCCATGAATGAAACAAAGCCGTTACCTTTTCGGAATTATTATGGGAGCCCATTACAGGAATGGTTCCATCGTGGTTTACAAATAAAATATTTTGAAATTGTTCCGATCCAAGTAATCGGGCATTCGGTGAATAGATAGGGGAATTTTTTAAGGGAGAAAATCCAATATATTGCTGTCCGAACAGCATGGTTGTTGCAATGGAAAATATACTTATATTTACTATCCTCATTCTCGCAATTTTCATTAGTCAAAGGTAGATATATAATCGCATGAATTGTAAGTGTAATAAGCTTATGACCGTATTTTTGAAGATATGAATCCTGATTGGTTGGAAAGAACTGAATTACTGATAGGCGAGAATGCGCTTCAGAAGCTACAAAAATCCAAAGTGTTGATTGTTGGATTAGGCGGTGTAGGAAGTTTTGCGGCGGAATTTATTGCACGTTCTGGGGTTGGTTCAATGACAATCGTGGATGGCGATACCGTTGATAAGACCAATAAAAATCGACAATTACCTGCCTTAGATAGTACAACAGGTCACAAAAAAGCCAAAGTCATGGCGGATCGGATAATGGACATCAATTCAGATATCAGCTTGACGGTTATTGATGAGTTTCAAAAGCCCGAGGAGAATATTGCCTTGATTCAAAATGGAGATTTTGATTATGTCATGGATTGTATTGATTCCGTTTCACCAAAACTATACCTAATCAAAACATGTTATGAGCTTAAACAGCGATTTATCAGTAGTATGGGTGCTGGAGGAAAAACAGATGCGTCTATGTTACACGTTGCAGATATATCAAAAACGTATAATTGTCCGTTTGCTAGAACTTTACGTAAACGATTGAAAACACATAAAATCAGGAAAGGCTTTAAGGTTGTTTTCAATTCAAGTGACTTGAATAAAGATAGCCTCAAGCTCACGGATGGGTCAAACTTCAAGAAATCATTCTATGGTACTATTTCATATATGCCCGCATTATTTGGGCTAAGGATGGCATCTGAGGTTATTCAAGATTTAATTGATTCTTAAATTTTACAAAACCCAACTGATTAAAACCCTATTTTCGCCCTATGAAGTCGAATAGATTGTTTTTGATTCTTGCAGCAAGTCTAGTATTCACGACGGCGTGCAAGGATGATGGAGATGGCAGTGATGTAGATATCACAGGAAAGAACAACCAGGAAGTAATGATGATTCAGCCTTGGAAACTTTACAAGTACACCCAAACAGATGAGGGCGCACCAACACTTGACATGATGGATGAATGCATGAAAGACGATGTATATCGTTTCGCAACAACGACCACTTGTAAAATCACAACAAATGCAAAAAAATGCTACGATGGTCAGCCAGACGTGGAAGAGACAGACTGGAGCATGATATCGCCTACTTCCGATGAAGTAAATATGAGTGGCATTTTTTATGCAACGTTTAAAATAAACTCTAAAACCAATACGGCCGTTAAAATGAGTCGAACTTACTTAGATCGTGATGGCTCAACTATTATCGAAGAGTTAGAATTCCGCGCTGCGAATTAATTTTGTATATATTTTTTGGCGAGCTCATTGCTGGGCTCCAATGATAATGCTGCTTGAAAATCTTTTTGAGCGGCTTTTTCTTGTCCTGTTGACTTCAGGGAGAATCCTCTTAACACGTAAGCCTTTACGAATCCCTTGTTTTGCTCAATGATTTGCGTACAGAGTTCGATAACATCCTCATGATTATCAAACAAAGCTTGAATAACAGCCAGATTGTAAAAAGCGTAAAGGTGTGCAGGATTTATTTTTATTACTCGATTGTAAATAATTTCAGCATCTGCATATTGCCTTTTTCGTTGTAACAACAACCCTTTAGTGTATAAAGCCTCGTCGCTGAATTCGTCCAATACCAATGCTTTGTCAGTCCATTTTTCTGCAAGAGAAGAGTCTCCGTCTAAAAGGAATAAAGCTTTTTGCATACTTGCATCGTAATTATCTGGATTATCCGCAAGAATCAAATCCAATAATTGCATGGCTTTTGTCGTATCCCCTTGTTCCTTCAATGAAACTATGTACAGAAGTCTCGCTTTTTCTTTAAACTCCTTTATTTTTGATAGTTCAATCAGTAACGGATCACATATCTGATATTGTTGTCTTGCAAGCAGCAACTTTGACTTAAGAAGAATGGCTTCGTAGTAATCTTGTTTAAGTCCAATAGCCTCGTTTATTTGATCTAATGCCCCCAAATAATTTGCAGAATCTTCCTGAAGGTATGATTCAGCCGCTCGATAACGATACAACGGGTTTTTTGGCTCTAATTCAATAGCCGTAATAAAGTCTTGAATGGCTAGTTTGAATTTATCTTGATAGAAAAATGTATTACCTCTAAGATAGTAGTTATTAGCTTCAAAAGGAGAATTGTTGATCTTTTCCGAAATACTTAGGATATCTGTACCATAGGTAGAATCACCGGTTGATATTCGCAATGCCCCTTCAGGATATTTTTGATTGCAAGAAACAAATAGGAGCGCTAATGACCATGTAAGAAATAAGGTAGAGCGCATTTAGTGCTCGGGACGGGAATCGAACCCGTACTCCCTAATGGGAACAGGATTTTAAGTCCTGCGCGTCTACCAGTTCCGCCACCCGAGCAAGAGAGGTGCAATAATACGATTTATTTTGTTTAATCCATTAGCGCTTTAATGGATCTTTCAATAATTTCTACTGCGGCATCTAATTGCTCCTCATTAATTACCAATGGTGGAGCAAAACGAATGATATGTTCGTGCGTTTGTTTCGCTAGTAACCCATTGTCTCTCATCTTCATACAAACGTCCCAAGCTTTTTTGCCATTGAATGGTTCTATTTTTATTGCATTCAGTAAACCTTTTCCTCTTACCGTTGAAATTACTGGCAATTTTAAATCTTCAAGGGCATTTCTGAATTTAGCTCCCAGCTTTTCAGCGTTTTCACTAAGCTTTTCCTCTAAAATCACCTCTAATGAAGCCATGGCTACCTTACACGCTAACGGATTACCTCCAAATGTACTTCCATGTTGACCCGGCTTGATAGTGAGCATCACTTCGTCATTCGCCAAGACACAGCTAACGGGGAATACACCGCCACCTAAGGCTTTTCCTAAAATAAGAATATCAGGTTTTACATTCTCATGTTCACAGCACGTTAACTTACCAGTTCTACCAATTCCGGTTTGAACCTCATCAGCAATGAACAATACGTTATATCGAGAACAAAGCTCTCTTACCCCTTTTAAGTATCCTTCATGAGGCACCACTACTCCAGCTTCTCCTTGAATGGGTTCAACCATAAACGCACATACATTCGGATTCGCTTTTAAAGCATTCTCCAACGCAACTAAATCGTTGTATGCAATATTTTTAAAAAATGGAACATATGGTCCAAAGTTTCCATAACTATCTTCATCATCACTAGAACTTATTGCAGCAATCGTTCTTCCCCAGAAATTACCCTCAGCGAAAAGGACTTCCGCCTGGTTTTTAGGTATACCTTTTACTTCATATCCCCATTTTCTAGCTAACTTAATTGCCGTTTCTCCTCCCTCTACTCCTGTATTCATTGGCAAAACACGATCATATCCAAAAACATTGGTAATGTACTTCTCATATTCGCCTAGTACATCGTTATGAAATGCACGACTCGTTAATGTAAGGGTCGAGGCTTGTTCGTTTAAAGCTCGGATAATCTTGTGATGACAATGTCCTTGATTGACTGCTGAATACGCGGACAAAAAATCGAAATATTGTTTTCCCTCAACATCCCAAACATAAATACCTTCACCCTTCTTAATCACAACCGGTAAAGGGTGGTAATTATGAGCTCCAAATTTATCTTCCAATTCAATGTAGTATGACGAATCTTGCATGCCACGAAACTACTATCTTTTCGATGTTCTTTACAAAGAGAAATTAAAATCCCTTCTCAAAAATGATATCTTTGGAAAGTGGCCCCTCAAAAGCTATATAAAGGTTTGGTATTCCTACTCATAATCTCTTTACAGAAAATAGGAATATCTCAGAATCCATATTCAAGTCATTTGAAAGATCGCATCGAATGGATATTCAATGATGAGGCTCACCATTCATTGAGTAAATCGACCTATTTAAAAGAGGTGTATCTCATATCTGAAGGTGTACTTTCTGAACTAGAAGATAATCTGGTTTATAAAATGAGCGACAAAATACATTTAATTGGGTTTGTTTCTTGGTCTGGTTTTGTTAACTACAAAAACAAGTTTACCCAACAATCACATTTCAATAAGTCAAAAGAACCCGTTTATTACCCCGTTTATCTGGGTAGCGATTTAAATGACGCGCTTCCACAAATAAAAAGAGGTGTTGCACAGCAGTATTTGCGTGAATTTTTACTAGGCTTCTCTTATTCGGAAAAGCTAAATCCATTAAGTAGTTATCAAATTCCAGATTGGCTTTTACTTGGGTTTATTGGCTATTTTTCTGATGGAATAACACGAGATGAATTCCTTAAATTTCAACAACTGACTGCGAGCTCTAACTTCAATAACGTCAATTATATACCCATGACCCATAAAGAACTTTTTGGCAAGGTAATGTGGTATTGGTTTGAAAAAGATAAAACTAAGAATGTAAACAGTGTTTTTTGGCAAATTTTAAGACGAGCCCACAATTTTGAAAAGACCTTTGGCTATCACTTTGAAAAACGATTTGGAGATTGGCTCAATGAAAAGACGTTAAAGGCACAACAACTTAAAAATGATGAAGTTATTTATTCGGATGTTCAATTGGTGTGGAAATATCAGAACTCAAGGAAATTCAAGATTGTGTGGAATAAAGAGGTTACAGATTATCGATTAATTAGCAATCAAAGATTGATTAACCCCCATGAAGAAGTTAAAATCAACTCCAATTCTATTCAAATAGCTAATCAAACATTTAAATATCAGCTTTATCCTCAATTTTCTCCAATTGACTTCAAAATATACTTATCCTTGAACGAGTCTAATTGGATCTTGTATGTCAATGGTGAACCCATTAACTTGGGAGACAAAGGAAAATACCAAATAATCAGTACTGATCTTGAGGGTATTTATATTCTAAAAACAGAACAGGGTATTCAAACAGTTTACGAGTTAAACTCCGCTACAAATGAAATGATCTCTGTAAAAAGATGGACAAACCACTGGGGGTCAACGAGTTTATTTATAGATAAGGATAATTCTTATTTCGATAACACAAAGGTGCGCTTGAATAAGGATAAATACGTCAGTTTATTATTAAGAAGTAATCTTGATGGCTGGGATACATTGTTTTTTAAGGCACACACGGACGCTTTTGTTAGCCTACAAAATTTTATTGTAGAATCCCCAACTCATTATAGTTGCTCATATAACGATGGATGGAAAAAATGTATCCTACATATCAAGG
>JAYYCN010000210.1:0-4241 GCA_036161795.1 Bacteroidota bacterium | reverse complement strand
ACCCATGCCGATATTACCGGTAGTGTCTTGACCTTCGTTTGATTCTTGTAAATCGGCAACTTTACCTTGCTTTTTAAATATTTTTAAATCACCATTCATTAGAGCCACACCGGCACTATCATAGCCGCGGTATTCTAAACGTTGAAGACCTTTAACAACAATTGGGTATGCTTCTTTTGCACCAATGTATGCAACGATTCCACACATATGAAATTTCTATAATCCGAATTGGGTTTTAACCGCTGAAACCGCGTTCAATTCTTCCCAAGGGAATAATTTAACCGATACTTTTTTATCCGTTCCATTCACTGTTTTGAAACTCTTTTCTACCGTTTCGCAGTTTCTACCCATATGACCATATGCAGCAGACTCCAAGTAGATAGGTGTTCTTAAGTTGAAACGCTGTTCAATGTGATACGGACGTAAATTAAATTCTGGCATATCCTTCAGCTTAGCTGCGATTTCACCATCGCTCATGCTCACTTTTGATGTACCGTAAGTATCAACAAATAAACCAACAGGTTCAGCTACTCCGATTGCATATGAAACCTGCACCAATACTCTTTCACAAAGCCCGGCTGCCACAATATTTTTAGCAATATGGCGGGTTGCATACGCTGCACTTCTGTCAACCTTAGAAGGATCTTTTCCTGAGAATGCTCCTCCTCCGTGAGCTCCCCAACCACCATATGTATCCACAATGATTTTACGTCCTGTCAAGCCTGTATCTCCATGCGGTCCTCCAATCACAAATTTACCCGTGGGATTTATGTGGTATTTTATTTGATCATCAAATAAATAGTGAAGACGCTCGTCTATTTTCGCCTTTACTCGAGGAATTAAAATTTTTCTAATGTCTTCATCAATTTTTAGAAGAATGGCATCGTCCGCCTTTTTCACATCCGATGAACTGTTCGAGTCAGGTTTGATAAAATCATCATGTTGTGTAGAGATCACAATGGTATCAATACGCACCGGCTTATGCTCGTCAGAATACTCCAAGGTTACCTGGCTTTTGGAATCAGGTCGTAGGTATGTGATTTCATTATTTTCACGTCTCAATTCGGCTAATTCCTGAAGAAGTAAATGGGCCAACATTAAAGGAAGCGGCATGTAAGTATCCGTTTCACTGGTAGCATAACCAAACATCATCCCTTGGTCTCCAGCACCTTGATCTTCTGGATTGGTTCGCTCAACACCTTGATTAATATCAGGACTTTGTTCGTGAATCGCACTAAGCACACCACAAGAATTGGAATCAAACATGTATTCACTTTTAGTGTAACCAATTTTTGCAATGACATCTCTTGCTATTTTTTGGACATCCAGGTTTGCCTTTGATTTCACCTCACCAGCCAAAACAACTTGACCTGTAGTTACCAAAGTTTCACATGCAACTTTACTGCTTGCATCGTGCGCCAAAAAATGATCGATTAGGGCATCAGAAATTTGATCTGCCACCTTATCTGGATGACCTTCTGAAACCGATTCTGAAGTGAAAAAATAAGCCATGAATTAAATTTTGAACAAATATAAGGTTTGGGTAGTGAATTCGTTGATGGCCTCCACATACTTTGGTTAAAGTGGTTGATTTTTTTGTGAGATTCTAAAACGCCTCATACCCGTTGCCTTTTTGTATCTTTGCGGTATGTTTGATTCGCTACAAGGAAGGTTAGAAAAAGCATTTAAAACCCTTAAAGGGCAAAGTCGGATTACCGAAGCAAATGTTGCTGAAACGGTGAAAGAAATCCGAAGAGCGTTAATTGCGGCAGACGTAAACTTTAAAGTAGCAAAATCCTTCACAGACGATATACTTGTTAAGGCCAAGGGCGAAGAGGTGATCAAATCTGTATCACCAGGTCAAATGCTCACCAAAATTGTGCATGACCAACTGGTAGAACTTCTTGGAGGAAATACAAGCGAATTACAGATTAAAGGTTCTCCTGCAGTGATTTTAATTGCAGGTTTACAGGGTTCGGGTAAAACTACGTTTACTGGTAAATTATCAAAATACCTGAAATCGCAAGGGAAAAGCCCAATGGTAGTGGCAGGTGATGTATATCGCCCAGCAGCTCGTGAACAACTAAGGGTATTGGCTGAAAAAACGGAAGTTGGTTACTATTCTGAAGACCAAAACCAAAACCCCGTAAAAATTGCTCAGCAAGCAATCAAGGAAGCAAAAACGAAAAACCACAATGTGGTGATTGTGGATACGGCAGGACGTATTGCAATAGACAACGAAATGATGGATGAGATTGCCGCGTTAAAGAAGGCACTAAATCCAGTTGAAACCCTATTTGTGGTAGATGCAATGACCGGTCAAGATGCCGTAAATACAGCAAAAGCCTTTAACGATGTATTAGACTTTACCGGAGTTGTTCTCACCAAATTAGACGGTGATGCCCGTGGTGGTTCTGCTCTTTCTATCAAGTCCATCGTTAACAAGCCTATCAAATTCTCGTCAAGAGGAGAAAAAATGGATGCCCTTGAGGTTTTCCATCCAGACCGTATGGCTGGACGTATTCTAGGAATGGGAGATGTGGTTTCGTTAGTGGAAAAAGCGCAACAAACCATTGATCAAGAAGAGGCCGATAAAATGGCCAAGAAGATCGCCAAGAACAAATTTGACTTCGAGGACTTTTTGGCTCAAATCCAACAAATTAAAAAGATGGGAAATATGAAAGATCTATTGGGAATGTTACCCGGTGTTGGAAGTAAAATAAAAGACATGGATATAGACGATGACGCATTCAAGGGTATTGAAAGCTTAATACAATCCATGACACCTGAAGAAAGAGCAAAGCCTGAGTTACTCAACAACTCAAGAAAGCAGCGGATTGTTCAGGGTAGCGGAAAAAGCATCCAAGAATTAAATAAGCTACTTACCCAATTCCAACAGATGCGTCAAATGATGAAAATGATGAATAAAAAGCGTGGTAGAATTCCTGGTTTGATGTAAAAACGCATGAGTAAATCCATAGCTGACATACGGAAAGACTACACCAAGGGTAGCCTTAAGGGTTCTGACCTTCCCAATTCACCATTTGAATCTTTTCAAAAATGGCTAGATGAGGCAATTTCCTCCGAAGTTGAGGAGCCAACTGCCTTAACACTCAGTACGATTCACAAGGGAAATAGGCCACGTTCAAGAGTGGTTTTATTAAAAAGTATTGATAATCAGGGCCTGGTATTTTTCACCAATTACAACAGCCAAAAGGGAGCGGAAATAGATACAAATCCATATGCTGCAATGAACTTTTTTTGGCCTGAACTAGAACGTCAAGTGCGGGTCGAAGGTCGTATCGAAAGAATCACTTCTACTGAAAGCGACAACTATTTTTACTCCCGCCCCGTGGAGTCACAAGCCGGCGCTATTGTATCCGATCAAAGCAAAGTAATACCTGAAGATTTAGATTTAAGTGCTGAGATAAACGCACTCATCACACAACCGAATAAACTCAGAAGACCCGAACATTGGGGTGGTTTTCGATTAATACCAGATTATTTTGAATTCTGGCAAGGAAGACCGAGTAGAATACACGATCGCGTATTCTACCGACTTCAAAATGAACGTTGGTCAAAAGGCCGTTTATCGCCTTAAGCCTTCTTCTTTTTCCTAGTCTTTTTCTTTGGTGTAACAACCACTTCTTGCTTTTTACGATGTGGTCTTGACACTCCATAACTTCCGTTACGGATTTTTCCTTTTTTGGTTTTAATATCTCCTTTTCCCATAATATTTTCTTATTTACCTAAGGCTTCATCTGAGAAGCTACCCATTAAATCCATTGAAATACCGGTGTTACTGAATCCCCCGTCGTGATAAAGGTTCTGCATAGTCACCATACGCGTGTAATCGCTAAAGAGAGACACACAATACTCTGCACAGGCCTCAGCCGAAGCATTTCCTAAAGGACTCATTTTATCTGCATAATTGAAAAAAGCATCAAATCCTCCAACACCCGATCCAGCGGTTGTTTTCGTAGGACTCTGTGAAATGGTATTAACACGAACATTTTTTGCTTTTCCATAGTGATAGCCAAAACTACGTGCAATACTTTCCAAGAGACTCTTTGCCTCAGCCATTTCGCTGTAGTCAGGGAACGTTCTCTGTGCAGCGATGTAGGATAAACCTAAAATACTCCCCCATTCGTTCATAGCATCTGCTTTATAAAGAGTTTGCATCAAACGGTGAAACGACATTGCAGAAATATCCATGCTTGTGTGCATCCAATCATAGTTTA
>JAYYCN010000209.1:0-4684 GCA_036161795.1 Bacteroidota bacterium | reverse complement strand
TGAATTTCACATTGCTCATATCGCAATCGTTCACAATCGCTGGCTTTGCCAACGCTTTCTTGCGCTTGTTTGCTTTCTTGGTCAAAATGTGATTCATAAAAGCTTTTCTGCGCTTAACTTTTCCAGTACCGGTTACCTTGAACCTTTTCTTAGCACTGGAATTTGTTTTCATTTTAGGCATAATATAGTCTAATTAAGTCTTTATTTTTTTACGTTTTTTGTCGGGGCCAAGATGATTACAACTTTCTTTCCTTCTCTTTTTGGCTCCATTTCAAGTTTTGCAACTCCGTCTTCGATTAGTTTATTCGCAAACTTCATCAGCAAATCTATTCCACGATCAATAAATACGATAGTACGACCTCTAAAGAAAACGAAAGCTCTCACTTTATTTCCGTCCTCCAGGAAAGAAACGGCGTGTTTCATTTTGAAGTTAATATCGTGTTCGTCGGTATTAGGACCAAATCGTATTTCTTTTATTTCTTGTTGCTTCGAATTAGCCTTTATCTCTTTCTGTTTCTTTTTTTGTTCGTAAAGAAACTTCTTATAGTCAATGACCTTACATACAGGAGGAGTTGCATTGGGGCTGATTTCCACTAAATCTAAACCCTGATCATAGGCCATAGAAAGGGCTTTCTCGGTAGGATAAACACCCATTTCAATGTTGTCTCCGACCAAACGAACCTCTTCCGCTTCGATCTTTTCGTTGATTTTGTGCGGATCTTCCCGACGTCTGTTTCTTCCTCTGTTAAAGTTTGGCTTCATCTACAATTTTCTCAGCGAACTGCTGTATTCCCATTGAACCTAAATCTTCACCGCCGTGACGTCTGACAGAAACATGCTGTTGGCCTGCTTCTTTCTCCCCTACGATTAACATGTAAGGGACTTTCGACACTTCGGCATCACGGATTTTTTTACCCGCTTTTTCCGATCTGTGATCTATGGAGGCGCGAATATCGTGCATTTTAAGGAATTTAACAACCTCATCACCATAGTCCGCGTATTTATCTGAAATTGGCAAAACGGTTACTTGTTTGGGTGATAACCACACCGGTAAACGACCAGCATAATGCTCTAATAGGAACCCTATAAAACGCTCATGAGTGCTTAAAGGCGCACGATGTATGATGATGGGTCTCTCTTTCTGATTATTCTCGTTGATATATGAAAGGTCGAAACGATCCGCTTGAGCAAAATCTACTTGGTTGGTAGCCAAGGTGAATTCACGACCAATGGCACTATATACTTGAATGTCTATTTTAGGTCCATAGAATGCTGCTTCATCTTCTACTTCTACATAATTAACATCCATCTTATCCAATACCTTCTTTACCATATTCTCTGTTTTAATCCAGAGTTCTGGCATGTCTATGTATTTTTTCCCCAGCTTTTCTGGGTCGTGCTTGGAGAAACGCATCACATAGCGATCAATACCAAACCTCTCAAAATGCTTCAAATACATTGCATTTACCTCTTGAAACTCTTTTTCAAATTGAGCTTCTGTACAGTAAATATGGGCATCGTTCATTTGAAGACTGCGGACTCGCATAAGACCAAATAACTCTCCGCTTTGCTCGTATCTGTAGCAAGTTCCATATTCTGCAAGACGTATAGGCATGTCACGATATGATTTTGGTGTTGCCGCAAAAATCTTATGGTGATGCGGGCAATTCATAGCTTTCAAGTAGTAATTCACTCCGTCAATTTCCATGGGAGGGTACATACTGTCCTTGTAATATGGTAAATGCCCGCTCTTTAAATACATACTTTCACGCGCAATATGAGGAGATTTAACCCTTTCGTACCCCGCTTCTTTCTCTACCTTCTTTGCATAGGCTTCGAGCGTTTCAATCATCGCTCCGCCATTGGGCAACCACAATGGAAGACCTGGTCCAACATCGTCATCGAAGGTGTATATTTCTAACTCTTTACCAAGCTTTCTGTGGTCACGTTTTTTCGCTTCTTCCATCATTTCCAAATACTCATCTAATTCGGATTTCTTTGGAAATGTTACGGCGTATATACGGGTCAACTGCTTGTTCTTCTCGTCACCTCTCCAATATGCACCAGCAGTGCTTAATATTTTTATGGATTTAATAAAACCGGTATGCGGTATGTGAGGACCACGACAAAGATCAGTAAACCCTCCTTGTTCGTAGAATGTTATTTCTCCATCCTCAAGTCCTTCAAGCAAATCAAGCTTGTATGGGTCATTTTTGTCGTTAAAGTAAGCAACGGCATCTGCTTTAGAGATTTCTTTTCTTACAAATGGGTTTGATTGCTTTGCAAGCTCTTTCATCTTGGCTTCGAGCTTTTCAAAATCTGCATCGGTAAATTTATGATCCCCAAAATCAATATCGTAGTAGAACCCATATTGAATGGGAGGACCTATTCCAAGTTTAATGCCTGGGTATAGTGCTTCAAGCGCCTCAGCTAATAAGTGCGCCGAACTGTGCCAATACGTTTGTTTGCCGTCATCGTCTTTCCATGTGAGCAGACTTAAGCGTGCATCCTGTTGAATCGGAATAGATGCATCAACGGTTCTGTCGTTCACCTTGGCGGCTAAAACATTCCTTGCTAATCCTTCACTGATGGACTTAGCAATATCCATGGGCGTGCTACCTGCGGGATAATCCCGTTGTGCACCATCTGGCAAGGTTATAGTAATCTGACTCATCTGAAAGAATCACAAAGGTCGAAAAACAAGCACAAAATAACAACGAACCTATAAAAGCAAATGCGAATTATTCACTATTATTGGCTACTCAATTGTTTCACGATATGAAAAGTAGAATTCCATCCCCCCGAAAAACCCTTATCCGAAATTTCTTGATGCTAATTCTAGCTTTATTCATACACAACGCTAAAGCTCAAGAATTAGAGACGTTTGACACTACCACCGTGTATGGTATATCAACCAAAGATGGGGCTTATTTGACAGGAAAAGTAATTGAAGAAACTCCTGAATTCATTGTGGTTAAAAAGAAGACCGGTTTAGAGATAAAAATCCCAAGAGAAAGCATTCGTTTGAGCAAAGCACTCCGTGGGCTACCCTCCGGAGGTTATGGACCTATCCCTCACCCCAGTCGTTATTTATATGCACCTTCCGCTATTCCATTAAAACGGGGGGAAGGCTATCTTAATATGATTTATTTCCTCGCTTACCAGGCACAGTATGGGATTTCAGATAATTTCAGTTTAGGCATTACAACTACGCCCATATTTATGCCTAGTTTCATCAATGCAAAATATGCTCAAAAATTGAAGGAAAATTGGTATGCCAGTGCTGGCTTTCAAATGGGGAAATTATGGTATGCAGACCCTGAGACCTTGGGTGTTTTGTTTGCCAATACAACCTATGGGGATGAAGAAGCCAACATCACCCTTAATCTAGGCTACGGATTCTATTCTCAATCAAATGAGAATTTACCCATCATTGAAGTTAGTGGTTTGTTTCGGTCAACCAATAAAGTAAGCTTCGTCGGTGAAATATGGATGCTTCTACATGAGAACAAAAAACCGACCATTATCGGCGGTCCGGCATTGAGATTAAGTACATCTAAGAAATATTTTGTTGATGTGGGTGTGCTGTCCATGAACTTATCCCTTCCACGGGAGGTTTATGACTTCCAAACCAATTCCTACACCACTGAACAAGAATATCGTTCTATTTGGCCTATCCCATTTTTAAGCTTGGGTTGGTCTTTTTAGTTGCTGGTTGCTGGTTACTGGTTACTGGAAAATTAAAACTTAAAACCAGAAACTTAAAACTTAGTTCTTGGAACAATTATTCGCTTCACTGGTGATCCCTGAAGGGAGAAGCTAAAGACGAGTAATCTGAAACTTGAAACCTGAAACTCCGTCGCTTGTTACTCTTTTCGTTTATTTCGATTGACTCAAAACAGTCAGACTACATAAACGAAAAAAGCCCCGAAAAAGGGGCTTTATGTTTTTGCGGTGAGAGGGGGATTCGAACCCCCGGTACGGTTGCCCGTACGGCAGTTTAGCAAACTGCTGGTTTCAGCCACTCACCCACCTCACCATTAGGGCTGCAAATATAATTGAAAATGATGTTTTTTCAACCTAATATTTATTTTTCCGCAATGATTCATCGACCTTTGCCTTCATGCTGCAAAACGGGCGATGGCACATCCTCAAATACAACCGGCAATCACCACATGGTTGGTATTTGATAGATAATAACCTACAAGAGGTATTACTACCAAATAAATACTGCCCTGAGAAGATTATCATCGGCCAAGAAATTCACGTATTTATTTACCGAGACTCACAAGAACGCCTTGTAGCAACCACTATCAAACCGCTATTAGAACTTAACCAATTTGGCGTATTGGATATCGTAGGAGATTCACAAATCGGGGCCTTTGCCGATATCGGATTGGAAAAACATATACTAATCCCATTTAAAGAGCAGCACGAACGGTTAAGAACGGGTGATCACAGTATCGTTTACTTTTATTTGGATGAGGCATCAGATCGACTTGTGGGTAGTGCACGAGTAAATAGATGGTTGGATAATGAGCCACCGTCCTATAAAAAGGGCGAAAAAGTCGCGCTTTTGGTATACCATCAAAACGAAGTGGGGTATCAAGTAATTGTAGACCAACGTTACAGAGGAATCATTTATGAGAACGAACTTTTTGAAGATATCCAAATTGGTGATCAA
>JAYYCN010000208.1:0-3533 GCA_036161795.1 Bacteroidota bacterium | reverse complement strand
CAATCGCCATTGTTGTAATCATTTTTTGGAGTAAAAGCTAAACCAGATATCCCAAAGTCTTTGTGTTTTCTACGATGTTGAAAGCATGAGAGTTTTTGGAAATCGTCTTGTTTTCCTAGCTCCAAATGCATGTAAGTAGCAGGGTTACTCAATGGTACGTATCCAAATCCATAGCCGCCGAATTTTTTTTGTAAAAGTTTACGAATTTCACGTGTGATACGGTCACCTTCAATTTGAGAATCTCCGTAGTACCAAATTCGTAATAGGTCTCTGAGTTTCCCGTTTTTATTGGATTTTGATAATCGGTTAAAGAAGTTTTCTAAACTCCCATTACCGCCATCACTGTAGTGCAAATACTTTATGGTTCGTATCAAACTATCATATATCAGCCTTAATGAATCTGGAACTTGAGACCTACTCGACTTATGTATATTCACTGCAGAAGCGTAGCTCGGCGACCCTTCAATGTTTGATTTCAATGAATCAACCTTTTTAACGCTTGAGCTGCTGTCAGTTTGAGCGGTAGAAACTAGCGGGGTAGATTGTGTATCTTTATATACATAGGAGTAAAAAAAGACGCCTTTATCTTTAAAGAACCCTTTGGTTTTTTCCCACGAAAAAATAGCGGTTAACCCAGTAAATATGGCAACCGTGAATATTAAAAATAGTATCGCGGGTTTTTGTTTATGCACCCTTTTTCTGCAAAATCAAGTCAATCATATCACCCACATTTTTCATTCCGATCAATTCTTTCAGTTTGAATTTGATTTCAAAATGCTTTTCAACTTCGGCTATCATGTTTAGGTGAGTTAGGGAATCCCATTGATTTACCTTTTCTGCGTTTAGATCATCCGTGATGATGATTTCATCGTTATTGAATACACGGTGAAAAATTGGACTCAATGCCGATGTGATTTCTTCTCTATTCATGTTGTTTGGTGAGTTGTAATTTGCAATCGCTACTTAACAAAGCTAGGTTTTTGATTGCTGGGTTGCATTTTTCATTTTGCACAGAAAATCCCATGTATTCATAAAGTGACACCGCATTATTATTGCCTTTGAGAACTTGGATTTCAAACGGTTTTCCAGGATTTATCTCAAAAATGAATTGCATTAACTCCCTCATAACGCCTCTTCCGCGAAAATCTTGTGAGGTATATAAATGTTCAAGTTGAACAAAGCCACTCATACGAGGAATGGTAACACTTGATAATAATTCTAATCTTGTTTTTGCTTCTTGCCATTGTGCGGGCAATAAAAAACTCAACGTTTGTGCGTGTAATAGATCAGAGGATAATCCGTCGGCATTTTCGACCCAACTGCATAAAGCCCCGGCTGCATTCCCGTTTAATTCGTTGATATACCAATGTTCGTAATGCCAAGGCATACCCTCAATTTCCTCCTTGAAGATATTGAAAACCGTTTCCTTAAACTCCGTTGGTTTTAATCCGAATAGCGATTCATATGGAAATATATCACCACCAGAATATTCGCTTTGAACAATTGCTTCGTAAATAAAATTGAAATCATGATGGCTGGCCTGTCTTATCATAATCCGAGCTGTAGAATGATCTGTTTTTTATCCACTTTACCATTGGCATTTAAGGGGAATTCAGTGAGAGAATGAGCCTGTTTTATGTGCATATACCAAGGCAAGTGAGAGTTAATTTCTGTGAGTTTGTCATCGGTTTTTACACCTTTCGATACAAGATGCAATTCACAACCAGAAGTGGATTGAAGAGCAACGCATTTGTGTTTGTTATTTGGGAAAACCTTCCCTGCTGCAAATTCTATCTCTGCTAATTCTACTCGATAACCCTGTATTTTTACCTGTTCGTCTTTACGACCTAAACAGTAGTATTCATCCTTATCGCGCCACCCAATGTCACCACTTTTATAGAACCAAATATTATTATGTTCAAAAAAAGCTTCCTTTTGCGATTGATTCGCTTTTACATAACCCAACGTAGTTTGTGTTCCACCGAGATAAAGCTCCTTATCATTACCTAAACCAAGACTCACATGCGTCATGGGTTCACCAATACACACAATTCCGTTATAATGTTTGCAGTCTTCTATTTCAGGTGGTACCCTATATCTTGTGCAATAGAGAGTGGCTTCAGTGGGTCCGTAAACATTGTCAATTTGCGTTGAGTTACATACCTCTTTCCAAATACGTATTTGTTGGATTTTAAGTGCTTCTCCGCAAAACTGTGAGATCTTTAGGTATGGTAATTCCATTTCATCTGCATAGGGATTGAGCATATCAATGGCGGAGGGCACCATGAGGGCGAAACTAATTTCCTCTGATTCTAAGGTATCATATAATGCCAAGGGTTTGATCAGCTTCTTAGATGGAGGATAGAAGGATGCACCCAAAATGGACGGTATACAGAAACTCATAACCGATAAATCAAATGTCAATTCAAACATTTGTAAGAATTTATCATTGTTGTTTAGTTCGTAGCCTAAATCAAAAAATCCTTCAATAAATGCTTGAAGATTTCCAAATGAAATGGGGACTCCTTTGGGCTTTCCCGTAGTACCAGAGGTAAATAATATGTAGGCTAAATCTTGATTATTTAATGGAGGAGATTCAATGGCTTTCTCTTCATTGCTGATCGTAATGCATTTTAGTCCAACGATATTTAATGTCTGGAATTGTGAATCGAGATAGAATTGTATTTCACTCAGTTCAACAATGTCTTTTATTCGAGAATCGGGATAACTGGGTTGAATGGGTACATATGACCTGCCACACATCCAACATGCAATGATGGAGGCGTATGTTTCAAAGTCATCTCGTATTACTAATCCTACAGGTCCGCTTGTTTGAGCTACAGCCGGCGTATATGATTGGATGAATGATTTGAGATCTCCATAGGTGTATTCATGGCTTTCGATTTTACACCAAACGGAGTTTGTATGATTGTATATTTTGGAATGGATTTCAGATAGGAATTCCATCATTAATCTAATTTCTTAGAAAAAGCCGCGCCTGCAATTTTTGGATCCGCTTTACCTTTTGAACGTTTCATCATTTCACCCACAAACATACCCATCAAGCCTTTTTTACCATTTTTGTAAGCTTCTACTTTATCTGGGAACTCAGCTAATATAGAATCTGCTAATTCTTCAATAAAACGAGTATCAGTGTTGATTGCGAGGTTTAATTCTTGCACTAGTGTGTTTGGAGACTTATGGGGACTCGTTAATAAGGCTGGAAATAGTTTTTGGCTGGCCGTGCTATGGTTGATCGTGCCATTTTCAATCAGTTGAATAATTTCACTGATTTGTTTGGGTGCTAAAGGAAAATCTTGAATGCTCAAGGCTTGTTCATTCAAATAACCACGTATCGTAACGGATACCCAATTTGATGCGACCTTATATGGAATATTCTCTTTTACGATATGTTCAAAATAATCAGCCGAAGCCTTATCATCAATGAGAACATTGGCGTCGTAATCCGTGAGGCCATATTTATTCGTAAATCGATCGTATAAAACCTCAGGCAATTCAGGCATCTGCGATTT
>JAYYCN010000207.1:0-6071 GCA_036161795.1 Bacteroidota bacterium | reverse complement strand
TTGTACACCAGGATCTGCACATGACCACGCAGCATCTCCTACCTGATTCCAAACCTCTTTTGCAGGCATGGTTTTCATCGTTTCACCCGTAGAACGAGCGGTAAAGGCCCAGTCCTCATCTTTCTCTAATTTCTCGAAGAAAGAGTTTGGTATACGTAATGAGTTATTGGAGTTTTGACCAGAAACCGTGTTATATGCCTCACCTTCGTAATCGCTTGAGTAACCGCCATCAATCAATGCCGCTACCTTGTGCTCTTCTTGCTTTTTCCAATTGATGAATTCCATAGCCTCTGGATGGTCTAAATCCAAACTCACCATTTTTGCAGCGCGTCGAGTAGTACCTCCGCTTTTGATTGCTCCCGCTGCACGGTCACCAATACGCAAGAAACTCATTAAGCCGCTGGAAGTTCCTCCGCCGCTTAATTTCTCTCCGGCGCCACGAAGTTTGCTAAAATTTGTTCCAACACCCGATCCATACTTAAAAATACGTGCCTCGCGTACCCACAAATCCATAATACCACCCTCGTTTACCAAATCATCATCGACTGAAAGTATAAAACATGCATGTGGTTGTGGACGCTCATAAGCAGATGTAGACTTCATCAATTTCTCTGTTTCAGGATCTACGTAATGGTGCCCTTGTGGCTTTCCTGAAATACCATACGTATGATGAAGACCTGTATTGAACCATTGCGGAGAATTGGGTGCTGCTTCTTGATTTAATAAAGAGTAGACCAACTCCTCATAAAACACCTGCGCATCCTCAGTTGATGCGAAATATCCGTGCTTTTCTCCCCAATATCTCCACGTATCAGCCAAACGATGTACTGTTTGCTTCACAGAGGTCTCACTACCTAACGACCCATCTTCCTGAGGTACCCCTGCTTTTCTGAAATATTTTTGTGCGAGAATATCTGTAGCCACCTGACTCCATTGTTCAGGAACTTCTACATCATTCATTTCGAATACCACGCTTCCGTCTGGCTTTTTGATTACAGACTGTCGATAATCATATTTGAATTGGTCAAAAGGCGCGTTGCCTTCTTTGGTGTTCATCCGTCCGAACTGTAGTCCATCAGTGGGGTTTGTGGTCTTTTTGGTAGTTTTTGTGGTCATATATGTAATCTTAATCTTTTTTACTTTTCAGTTTTGTACTGCTCTAAAAACAGCGATGGACTAGCAAAGTTATTTTTCCGCACCAATCACCCACGATTGTGTTTTCCACATTATATCCAAGAACCCAATAAATACAAGCGTTTAGGATGTGGAAACATCCTAACTTATTGATTTTCAATTATTTAAATCTATGTTATTGATATTCAAAGCAATGATAATTCTTTTAAAATAGACAGACTCAAGATCGCATGATCGAGATTTTTACCTTATTTTGTAGGTGAAACAACACTACAGTAATTTCACGGAAAGAATATGTTTGCCTACCCTTTCACTCACCTGTATTTCAAAACCAAACAAACCCGAAAGGATTTAGCGAAGAGCATTACATCTGTCACGTTTTTAAGTGATGCTGATTACAAAAAAGAAGGTGAACAACCCAGTGTTTTTTTCGGAGAAGTATCAGAAATAGATTTTAGTCTCGAAAACATATCCAAATCACAAATAACAACCAACTTTGTGAGAGGGCATTTTTTAGGAGCAGATAACGAAACATTCGTGCGCATCAGATGCGGAGCCTGGAAACACCAACGGATCTACATCTTAATGATTACCCTATTATTTGTAACAACCGGATTCTTAATTTATTATGCTCTACAGGCGCCGCACGGCTTTGAATATCCTGAGCAGTTTTATCAGATTTATGGGTATAATCAATCAGAATTCATCTACAACCTCGGTACAACTCTTGCCCTCATAATGGAGGGAATAATCATGGTGGTTATGGGAATAATTTTCACCAAGTACCGAAACTTCAAAAAGAGCCTCGAAAGCACAACCCATTACTTTCTAGGACTGTGGGAAGCCGAATCCATAAACAAACTTGAAATACCCTTGGTATTTCGTTAAAACACTGCTTTTTCCAAGAAGTTCATAATATCCTCCTCCCAAGATTTAGTTGGGAATTCCACTACTTCACCGAGCAATTTACCATTGAGCTCAAATCTAACGGTTGGCACTGCACCGAATACATTTTCAATGTTTTTACCATCAATTTTATTTTTATCTCTATTCACCCTGTGATAAGTAAAATTAGCAGGCTCAACACTCAACACATCTAACACTTTAGATAAAGCAGGAACACCCACATGAGTATCTGGGCACCAATTACCACCCCATACCTCAACTTTCAGCGATGTTACATTATTACCTAAAAACAAGCTCAATGACTCCATTACCTCATCCTTTGGTGGGTAGCTTTCATATTGTTTTCTCATGTTGCCTAAAAAAATCTGGGCATTTTCTTTTTCAATGGTATCTCCTTGATGAAGAGCACTTTTAACGGTATGATTCAATTTTGTGTATACGGGCATAGGGTTTTTTGAAGTATTTAATACCTGATTTTTTGATCCACAACCTGCAACGGCCCCCACCAAAAGCACGTATTTCAACCAACGATTTAAAACGTTCATCTATCAAAGATAATACCTGCCATTTTGATCGCACAATGACCCAAATTTGCTACCTTCGCAGCAGCCTATGGGCACTTCCATTGAGCAGATAAAAAAACCGATTGAGGTAGAGTTGAGCTTTTTTGAAAAAGAATTCAGAAAAAGCATGAAAACTCAAGTTCCCCTGCTCGATACAATCATGACGTATATCGTCAAGAGAAAAGGGAAGCAGATCAGACCTATTTTCGTCCTTTACAGCGCGAGTCTATTCGGAGACATAAACGAGAGAACCTATCGCGGTGCATCACTCGTAGAACTACTACATACCGCAACCCTCGTGCATGATGATGTTGTAGATGAAAGTAACATGCGTCGCGGTTTTTTTAGCATCAATGCCCTTTGGAAAAACAAGATCGCCGTTTTAGTTGGTGATTTTTTGTTATCAAAAGGTCTTCTACTCAGTGTTAAAAACAAGGACTACGATTTACTCGAAATTCTAAGTACTGCAGTAGAGCAAATGTCGGAAGGCGAATTACTTCAACTAGAACGCGCACGTTTTATGAATATCACCGAAGAGATTTACTTCGATATCATTCGTAAAAAAACGGCTTCACTCATCGCATCCTGCTGCGAAATTGGTGCTAAATCTACAACTGACAGCCCAGAAGAAGTTGAAAAAATGCGCCTCTTTGGAGAAAAAATTGGATTAGCATTTCAGATTCGTGATGACCTATTTGATTTTGGAGAAAACAAAAGTGGTAAACCAGCAGGTTTAGATATCAAGGAGAAAAAACTAACCCTCCCGATTATTCATGCTTTTCAAAATGCACCAAACACTGAGGTAAAATCAATAAGAAAATTGATTAAATCAAAATCCTCAGATCATAAAAAAATGAACGAAGTGGTTCATTTTATTGGCAAATACAAAGGGATAGAATACGCCACAAATAAAATGAATCAACTACGCGATGAAGCCTTTGAGATTTTAGATCAGCTTAAAAGCGATTCAATCTATAATCGTCATTTACACGATCTTGTTAACTTTGTCATAGACCGAACCCTATAACATGAAAGTATCGTATCGTGAACAACACATCGAATTAGAAAAGAACAAAGGTATCTATACAACTAACCAAACCTCCGGAATAGAAATCATTCAACGCGATGAAGAAACCTTGTTCATTGTCACAAAAGACAAGGTTCACACGGTTCGATGCCTTGATATCAACAAAGACGAAAAGGAAATCACTCTTCTTCACCAAGGTCAAAAAACACACCTTTATCTAGCAGAGCCAATGAACGAATTACTCAAGTCCATGGGATTAGAAGGTGCACTTACTCCAAAAATCAACGACTTAAAGGCTCCAATGCCTGGTTTAGTTTTAGATATTGTAATTACAGCGGGAGACGTCGTCTCTAAAGGAGATAAACTTCTCATTCTTGAAGCCATGAAGATGGAAAATGCCATCAAAGCACCCGCTGATCTCAAAATAAAAGAAATCCATACGGCAACCGGGTCTGCAGTAGATAAAAATCAAGTTTTAATCACCTTTGATTCTTAGAAAATGGAGCGCCGATGGGCAAATCGGTCTTGGGCGATATTCTTTCTTATTTACGCCATTTTAGGGATAATAAACCTAGATGCGCTTCCCGTTGCTTGGACGGACGAAGTACTTAATTTAGACCCTGCCGTACAATGCACCATATACGGGGAATACCGTTCTGCCCTCTGGCCGAATCCAAATTCTGATATCATATTTGCCGGCTACCTTCCCTTAATTCAGTGGGTTCACCACATCACCCTCAGCATTTTACCCTTAGAAATTTTCTGGATTCGCCTGCCCTTTTTCCTACTATCCTTATTGAGTCTCGTATTATTTAAACAATTGCTACATGTAAAAATCGGCCGTGATGCAATCCTTCTCACATTACTAACGACTATCGTTTTTTTAGATAAAACCGTTTTCGAGATGAGTCGTAGTATGAGGGTAGAACCCTTGTTGATTTTCTTTACACTATTTTATCTCTACCTCAAGGAAAAAAACCAGTTCATTTTTCTACGTTTACTTTTGTTAGGTTTTTTATCAATGGGACATCTCTATGTTTGGCCATTGGTTCTCGCCTTTGTAATCAATGAAGTTCGACTATCAAACATCAAACAGAGCGCCATTGGCTTGGTTGTTTTTCTAATACCTTCCATTCTTTTCTTGTCCCAGCTAAATTGGGATACAACCCCGATCAAAGAACAGTTGTTTCATCAGGTTGCTCAGCATCGTATCAACGAGACTGATTTAAAGTCATCACCATTAATGAATTCGATTTGGTTTCGTTTCTATCCTCATTACAAGGAACAACCGTTGATGCCTTTAATTTACCTCGCCACAATTTTAAGTGTCCTTTATATCCTGATAAAAAATATTTCCCTTAAAAAACGGAATACTAAAACCCTTTATTTATTGGGTTTTACTGGGATGTTGATTTTAATTTTTGTCTTCATGACTCCACAATATCGATATTTACCATTGTTACTTGTTTTAGGGATTTTATGGGCACCTTTTAAATTCAATCATCGAATAACAACCATCCTATTGATACTATTGTGCGGCAATCTTACACTCTCATTCTTAGGACGACATACGGCAGCATTGGCTCAGCGTGAAAGTCGCAACCCTGAGCCGGTGTTCGACTTTTTACACAAGTATATTGAAGGTGAGACTCCCTTAATACTAGGAGAAAGCATTGGATACTATTACGCTTATCGAGGTATGCCGAGAAATGTAAAACGCCTGACCTACGGAATCAATTTTTACCCGCAACATCAAGACTGGGCTAAACACGATAAGGTCTACCTCTTAACCAAAGAGATGCGCATAAACGAGGAACCCATCGCTTGTTATAAATCTAAAAATGAACCGTGGGAACTACCTAAATGGGCGAAGAAATTTGCCAAGGGAGGAACCTACAACGGAACCTATATTTACCAATTAAAGAATTAACGGTTTGGCTGAGAATTAGACAACCCATAGCCAATGAGCTGATCATAGGGCAACATTTGATTGCGATGGTAGATAAGCACCGCATAATTATTTTCTGCTACCGAATGTGAGGCCTCAAATGGTTCAAACATCAACCCCTCTTCGGTTTTCACCCCGTACATGTAATTATAGAATCCTTGTTTAAGCAGAATAATCGCCTCGTATTGACTTCGATCTTCATTGTAGTACATCTTGAAATTCTCGTCTACTTTCCAATCACTCAACTGACCATATACATAAACAGGTTCTTCACGTTCATCGGCGATCAAAGAAAAATGCACAAAACAGTAATCACTACCTCTCGGTAGACCGGATGGCATATCTCGATTATCGTAATACACCCGACCATTATAATCCTTCCAATTAGCGTATGCGTCATTTAATCTAGACCTATTCGAAATCAGCCAAATATGCTTTTGACCACCTATGTTTTCTCTCTTTTTCACTCCAGCTGCGGCGGACTGAAGGCTTC
>JAYYCN010000206.1:0-4243 GCA_036161795.1 Bacteroidota bacterium | reverse complement strand
CGGCCGCTACAGGAAAGGGTTTTGCCATTGCATCTGCCGCTCTTACTGCATTAGCATTATTTGCTGCATTTGTTGGTGTAGCGGGAATTGACAGTATCGATATATATAAGGCAGAAGTTTTGGCTGGATTATTTGTAGGGGCTATGATTCCTTTCATTTTCTCTGCATTAGCGATCAGCGCTGTGGGTCGTGCTGCCATGGACATGGTAAAAGAAGTACGTCGTCAGTTCAAGGAAATCCCTGGTATCATGGAATACAAAGCTGAGCCTGAATATGAAAAGTGTGTAGAAATCTCTACTGCGGCCTCTATTCGTGAAATGTTACTCCCTGGAGCCATTGCTTTGATTTCTCCTGTACTGGTTGGGTTCTTGTTTGGACCTGAAGTACTTGGTGGAATGTTAGCTGGTATCACAGTTTCTGGTGTATTGATGGGTATCTTCCAAAACAACGCCGGTGGAGCTTGGGATAATGCGAAGAAATCATTCGAGAAGGGTGTTGAAATTGAAGGAGAAACCGTTTACAAGGGTTCTGAGCCTCATAAGGCATCTGTAACCGGAGATACAGTTGGAGATCCATTCAAGGATACTTCTGGACCTTCAATGAATATCCTAATCAAGTTGACTTCTATTGTTTCGTTAATTATAGCTCCATACATCGCGGTTGGTGGAAATTCAATAGAAATGAGTGCTGGTGACTGTTGCAAGGATAAAAAAGAAATGGTGTCCAGCGCAAGTTGTGATCACGATAAAACCGCTGTTTGCAATGATATGGAGGAGTGTAAATCCATGACTCTTGCGGAGTGCATGAAAAAGTGTGACGAAAAAGGGTGTTCTCCTGAGGAACGCGCTAAATGTGCTGCTCTGTACGACGAAAAAGGAAAGTATGTAGGAGCAGAAAAAAAAGATTGTTGTAAAGACAAAAAATAAATAACAACGATTCATACACAAAATAAAAGGGGCTGAATATCAGTCCCTTTTATTTTGCTTACAAGTATTTAGACTATTCAAGCTCTAGTATCTCCTTGTTTTTCTCCCATGTTTTGTTCCACTGAACATACCCTTCATTTAATGTTAAAGTAGCTTGTAAGACTTTATCTACAACCATCATATGCGTTTGTGTTGGTGCTTCAAATGATTCTTTCAAAGACCAAGAGGCATTCATCAATTGAGATTTTAAAGACTCTACTGATTCAAATTCATATTGGGACAATATGTTCTCCCCATTGATGATCTCCAGTGCAGCATTTAGTGGCTTCAAAACGTTTACTTTGATTGCCTTTACTTCTGAAGCATTAGATTCCATTACCATAATACCCTTCAACGACTGGGTCACCTCATTCTTCAATTCATTGATTTTATATTCTACTTTTAACAGCTCTATATGGGCATTTCTAAACTTTTGAATGTTCGTCCATCTTTCATTTTTCTGTTTTTCTTCCAATGAATTTTCTTTAAATAGATACTTGACAATCAACGAGTCCTTAGAAACCAAATCAATCCATTCTCCGGTTTTGGCTTCCCACTTTGAAACCATCCAATAATACTTTCCCTCATTAACATATGGTCCTTCTAGCTTATCAGATAAAGGTCCTTTGGTCATTGAGGCTGGAAACGAATACTTTAAATTCCAAGTAGTCTTATTCCAACCTTTTTGGGGCATAACATGCCATTGAGCAACGGCTTCACCTCGTTCATTGAATACTGACACATAATACAAATCAGAAATTTCTAAAGCCTCCTCACGAATACTCTTTTTACTTGGATAAATCTGGTCCAAATCTTCGGCTTTCTTTTCCTCTTCTTTCCGTTGTGCTTTCAAAGACTTTTCCATCTCTCCCACATGAAAATATAAATTCACTTTTTCATCTAAGTTTTCCCCTCTAAAACGAGAGGATCCGTGAAACCCGTTACCAGCACGCCCGAGGTGACTATAAGGAATGAATAATTTATGCTCATCAGTTGAAACCGAATTGGAAAAGTTATTTTTCAACGCCCTTATTTTCTCGTATTCGTCGCAGATGGCAAAACCTCTACCAAAGGTCGCGAGAACTAAATCTTGCTCATCTGATTGATATACAATATCCTTAATTGCTACTGGCGGCATATTATTGGTGAATGAGTTAAAGTTTTTAGAAGCATCCCATGAAATATACAGACCAAATTCAGTCCCCAAGATAACAATATCATTATCTACAGGATCAACCAATAGGGACTTAGCAGGTTGGTTTAATGGTAAACCCTTACCAGTTTCTTTCCACTCACCATCATCATAATAAACCAAATGGGACGCCAAATCACCTTGCTTGTGATTATCTAAAACCGCATAGATTCTACCAGCATTGGTTATTTGTAGACTACTTACGTAGGGAAAAACCTCATGTTCAACCATTTTACCCGCTTTGTTTTCTGCCTTATGCTTCCAATTTGGTATACCTGGATAATTTCCATCACCAATTAATTTCCAGTTTTTACCGTCATCAGAGGTGCAATAGATGTAGCCATCATCTGTTCCTGCCACCAATTCACCCTTTTTCCCTTCAACCAAATAGGTGATGTTACCGTAGATACTTGTGCTCTTATTCTTTGCGACGGTTTCTAATCCCCAAACCTTTCCCATAACGGGTAACTGATTTCTATCAATGTTTCGAGATAAATCACCGCTAATCAGCTCCCATTTATCGCCTCTATTCTTTGAAACGAATACCTTATTTGCCGCAAAGTATAATTTCTTTGAATTGTATTTACTGATTATCAAAGGCGCATCCCAATTCCATCTCAATGCCTCGCTAACGCGAGGTTTGATATCAATACTTTCTCCTGTAATTCTATTAAATCGAATCAATCCGCCATATTGCCATTGGCTATAAACGGTATTTGGATCTTCCCAATCTACCTGACTTTTGAATCCATCACCACCTACAGTGACATACCACTCTTCGTTACTTATACCATTGTTGGTTTTATTCCTACTCGGTCCACCCAAAGAATAGTTATCTTGCGTACCGCCATAAACATGATAAAAGGGCTTAGAATGATCCACTGAAACTCTATAAAACTGAGTAACAGGTAGATTTTCTTTAAAATCCCAATGTTGTCCATAGTCATGGGTTTCGTATAAACCTCCATCACACCCTACCAATAAATGTTTAAAATCGGATGGATCAATCCAAATGGCATGATTATCAACGTGTTTGAATTTTTCAGGAAACCTTTTTATTGTTTTACCACCGTCTTCGGAATAGTGAAGATAGGTATCCATAAAAAACAAACGACTACCGTTTTTAGGATCAGAAAACACCTCTTGATAGTAATTCCCGGAAGTTTGATAAGCATTAACTTTTTCCCAACTTGCGCCATAATCCATTGATTGAAATACCCCTCCCAATGCCCCTTCCACAATTGCTGTGAGCTGACCAGCCGTTGTTTCAGAACATTCTACAGAAATTCTACCTAATTCACCGCCAGCGAAACCATTGGATGCCTTTACCCAGTTCTCTCCTCCATCTTTGGAGATATAAATGGCAGACTCGGGTCCGCCACCCAAGTAGGTCCACTGATGTCTCCTTCTTTGATGGGAAGTTGCATACATAAACGAGGGATTAAATGGGTCAATATGCACCTCATTAAACCCTGTTTTATCGGAAACATGTAGTTTACGCTTCCATGTTTTTCCACCGTCTTCTGTTTTGTAGATACCTCTTTCTCCACCATCTCCCCAAAGACTGCCGTAAGCAGCAACCCACACTATGTTAGAGTTTTCATTATCGACGGTAATCATGCCGATACTAAAGGAGGTCTTCAAACCAACCCATTCAAAACTTTTACCTCCATCTTCACTTTTGTAGAGGCCGTTACCATAACCCACACTTCGCTGATTATTATTCTCTCCGGTACCAACCCAAACGATATTTGGATTCTTAGGATCCAATGACATACAACCAATGCTCTGAGTGCCGTATTTGTCAAATATGGGAGTAAACGTTCCACCTGCGTTATTGGTCTTCCAAACGCCACCATAAGCACTGGCCACATAGTATTCGGAGTGATCCTTTGGATTAACGGCTAAATCTATAATTCTACCGCTTGTGGTCGCAGGACCAATCATTCTAAAGTTTAACTTTTTGACAAACCCCCCGATGATGCTATCTCTGGCTTCATCTCTTTGTGCATTCAAACAAGGAATCACCAAAGCAAAGGCTATAAGAGAAATAAAAATTGATTTGAAATAATTCTTAAATAACATG
>JAYYCN010000205.1:0-2709 GCA_036161795.1 Bacteroidota bacterium | reverse complement strand
TTATGCTGTCTCCTGCAGGGTTAAGCACTGACCAACGGCCTCGACTTACATAATCCAATGCATCAGAAACATATATCTCTCCCGTTCTAGGGTCAACATCCATTCCGTATATGCTTGCATAGGGAACCTTCACAGAAAACTCATTATCCATATCATCAATTGTAATTCCTTTTAACTCTCCGCTTATTGTATACCATAATGTATCACCAGTCATGGAGATTGATAAATGCCCCATTGAGCCTTCATATTTCCATTCTTTTCTCGCAATCGTATTGAAATCGACGTCGAACGCGGTTAAACTGGATGATTTCCCATGGCTGCATCCAACCCATAATCTCTTTTTTGCATCCACAGCTAGATATTGCGCTCCTGTATCGAGTGCAATCAGATCTGTTTCTTTTTCAGATGGACTATACACCCAAAGAAACCCATCGTACACTGCAGATATAATTTTGTTGTTCCAAACGGTGATGTTTTCGGTCCAACCCGACCTTTCTCCGTTCGTTTTTTTCATCACTGGGATTTCGGAAATGCTTCCATCTAGTGTATCTAAGACGACCACATTATTTGCGTTTATATCCGATACGTACAACTTCCCTTGATATCCTACTGCGTATCTCGGTGATATGAACCCTGTTGTATAGCGTTCTAGGACTTCTAACGTCTTTGGATTTACACTGTAAACGATACCGCTGCTATTCACTACCAGATAAAGTTTACTGCCATATAGTACCGCGGACTGTAATACATCCCCTAAGGGTTTATTGTTTGCTTTCTCAAATGCATTGGATATAAAGCTAGACGAGTCGGGTACCCAAACATCCATCTGTGCATTTTCCCATAAAAAGTTTCCCTCACACAAAATTCCAATCTTTCTAGATTCAAGAGTTAACAGGTCGTTACCTTCGGATATCAGTTCATCCGTGCATGCCGACAAAAAAACAATTGAACCCAAAAGACCTAAAACCTTCTTCATTGTTTTATAAGGTGTTTTTTGTGTAATTGACCCAGGGACGTTTGCACATGTAAGACGTAATATCCACGAGGTAAATGTGCTGTATTCATGGAATTCACTCCTTCTTGATGAGCGACCAATCTACCGGTTGCATCAAATACCTCAAGCGTGGCTATGGAAGCGTCTGAATTCACATTTATCACATCAGAGAATGGGTTAGGATAGACGGTCACAGGCGCGGCAGACAATCCTCGAGCATCAAGGCCAAGAGCCATTTGAACTTCATCGATGCAGAAATACTGGGGCGTATTGATACCAAAATCCCCAACATCAGAGCTTTCAAATGAAAATACGATGCTATCAGCATCCAGATAATCAAACGTAATTTGTTTCCAGTCTTTCAAAATAAAATGTTTGGATTCATCGGGATCGGAGAAATTTGCTAGATATTCTCTTTGTCTGTTGACTTGCTCGTTGTTTTGGTAGAAATCAATCAATAAAACAAAAGAGTCTTTGTTCTCTGAAGTGAATTTTCGCGCGAAATTATCGCCTAGCAGCATGGAATTGTAGGCATATGTTGAGTTGGTTATGTTACACCCCACGATCGCCTGACGTCCATTTTCGGGATTTAATAAATACGAGTTCGAAGTACCCACAGCGTACACCTCGCCGTTGGTTTCTGATCCACCACCTGGCTTCGATGCATATAAATGTTTGGTGAAATCACTGGTTTCTTCTGTGGTATAATTCTTATTTGACAAAGCCCAACCACCGGCCCAATACCCTCCAAAACTGGTATCCCAATTACTGTGGATTGTTAAATTCATCGTAGATTCCGAAAAATCATAGGTTATTACGCCATTTGAACCGTTCCATACACCCCTGGCACCAAGGGAATCATTCATTTCCTCAAAACCAAAAAATGTTGATGTTTGTGCTTTTATTTGAGTTAAAAAACACAAAGCAGAGAATGTTGAGAATAGTATTTTTTTCATATGTTTTAATGTTTTAATCTTTAAATTGTGAATGAGGCCCGACAACCCACGACTCTTCTTGGCATAGGTCTTCCGGGCATATTTTGGAATTCGGCATTTGCAATATTTTGGATCTCTAGACCCAATCTCCAATGGATATATTCCTCCTTGAATTTAAACCACCCTCTAGTTTGCAACTCGATATCCAATAATTGATAAGCGTTCATGAACGAACTATTATCCGTGCTCGTAAATCGTTTACCAACATGATTGTGACGCAACAATAATTTGAACATGCGATTTTCAATTGAAAGCTCACTGTTAATCATCCAATCTGGAACAAAAATCTGCTGGTAAGCAACAGCATGTATGTTCAGGACTTTTGAATAAACATATTCAATATTATTTACTAATTGCAATCTCCATCTATGAATTTTCACCATTCCCGACAAGGAAGATTGAACGCCCCAATAACGTCCTTCATTTAAATTCATAGATCGCCATAGTGCAGCAGTTGGAAGCCATACAATGGGATTATCTAAGTACCTGTAAAAGGGAGTAACATCTCCAATTACAAGGTAGTTTTTGAACCGATTTTTATAGTTAATTCCGATTTCTCCTCCCCAGCCAATTTCATTCATAAGAGGATTCATTTGAGATGTTTGCCAATAAATATCATTCAGAGTAGGCCTTCGGAAGCTTCGGTGAATGTCAGACTTAAGGCTTAAATGTTCGCTTAAGCTGTATTCGTTACTAAACCCATATGTAAATAAACCCTCA
>JAYYCN010000204.1:0-23029 GCA_036161795.1 Bacteroidota bacterium | reverse complement strand
GAAGGACTTTTTGCTGGTGGTAGATGAAAGCCATGTAACCATTCCTCAAATTAGGGCCATGTATGGCGGAGATCGATCGAGAAAAATCAACCTTGTAGATTATGGGTTCCGCTTACCTGCGGCGATGGATAATAGACCTCTTCAATTTGAAGAGTTTTATCAAATTGTAAGTCAAGCCATATACGTTAGTGCAACTCCTTCTGAATTTGAGATTCAGGAGTCAGAGGGAGTGGTAGTTGAACAGTTGATTCGTCCAACGGGATTATTGGATCCAAAAATCGAAGTGCGTCCTCTAGAGAATCAAGTCGATGATCTGATAGAGGAAATTGATAAAGTGGTTGAGCAGGGAGATCGGGTGCTGGTAACGACCTTGACCAAGAGAATGTCTGAGGAATTATCGAAGTATTTGGCAAAGCTTGGAATTAAAGTAGGGTATTTGCACTCCGAGGTTAAAACCTTGGACAGGGTTGAGATATTAAGAAATTTAAGGCTTGGCGGAATAGATGTGTTGGTTGGCGTCAATCTTTTGAGGGAAGGATTGGATTTGCCGGAAGTTAGTTTGGTAGCCATCATGGATGCGGATAAGGAAGGGTTTTTACGAAGTGAAACGAGTTTGGTGCAAACCATTGGTCGTGCTGCTCGAAACCATAAGGGAAGAGTGATTATGTATGCGGATCGCATCACGGGTAGTATGAGAAAAACCATTGATGAAACCGAACGTCGAAGAAATAAGCAAATCGCATACAATGAAGATCATGGGATAACTCCAACGACGGTGAACAAGTCTAAAAAGGAGATCTTCAAGCAAACTTCGGTGTTGGACTCTGTAGAAGGGAAAGGGGATGAAAATGCGTATAACTTCAACATGGAACAGCAGAATAAAGCGGCTGATCCAATTTTGGATTATCTCAATAAGCCCGAGTTAGAGAAAGCGCTCAAAAAGGCTGAAAAAGACATGTTACGAGCAGCCAAAGAAATGGAGTACATGGAGGCAGCTCGACTACGGGACGAGGTAGAAATGCTGAAGTAGAAGATTAAGGAATGTGTTTGATCTATTCAACTACCGTAATCTCAGCGGCATTAACAGCAGCCACATTGAAGAAACCGGCAATACCTCTTTTAGGGTTCTGATTGAGGTAAAATAGATTACTCATGATGTTTACGGGAGGAGTAGCGAAAAGTCCGCCGTTATTGCTTTCGTTGAAGACGAGCTGAAACCAATAGTAAGCTTCTCTACTGATGGAATGTATTTCGACTCTCACTTTATCGCCATCTATATAAGGTCTTAAGAACTGATTGAGTTGGGTAAATCGCACGGGATAAAGGAAAAGATCGCCATCTAGCCCGTTGGAATTATTTCCCATGTCTTGCGAGATATTGATTTCGTCAATATCACCGAGTAAGGTATCGTTTCTGAATGTTTTTAGCCAGTAATGGTTTCCAATCCCTGGAAGGTCATAGGCAAAAATTTCGCAATAACGACCGGTATCAATAAAGGGAGGTCCGTTTCCTTTGGTTGGTACTGTGCGTAAGCTATCTATGCGGTTGGCGGTAGGGTGCAATTTTGTAATTCCAACAACGGTATCTCCGTTCTCGATGATGAATAAGGCATAAGACGAACCAACTTTTAGCGTGTCACCGCTCATTTCATTTGGATTCCAGTGATAATAACCCATTGAATCATGGATGAAGGGAAATATCTTTCCAGTGCTCGTATCGGCTAAAACAACGGTCGCAGTGGTGACCGGAGGCTCCGTTCCAGGAAGATCAAAAAAGGGTATGCTTTCGGTTAAGCGAATGGTTTGCGTTTGTAACTGATTATCAATAAAAGCATCTACTACTAACTTCTTTTGCTTTTGCTCAACATCAACCTCAACAATATCTTCACATGCCGTTTGACTAAAAGCGAGAAAAACAAATGCGGTTAGATAAATTAGACTTCTGAACTTCATGATTAATTCCATTTAAAATTGTACGAAATAGCAGGAACGATGCTCCCAATCACACTGAATTGTATGGCTCGGTTAATTCCGGTGTTTTGATAATTATTCTCAAAGTAAATGGAGAAAGGATTTCGTCGATTATAAGCGTTATACACACTAAACACCCAATTGCTTTCCCATTTGCCTTTTTTCTTTTTGGTGTAGGTTGCAGATAGATCTAAGCGATGATAAATAGGGTTGCGGACATTGTTTCTATCGTTGCTACCAGCATCTGGAATGGTATACCCCTGTATGTTGTATTGTCCCGTGTAAAAGGTAGTTGGAGTTCCGCTGCTGAAGACAAAATTTGCTGCTAAATCCCATTTTTCATTCAGGCGGTATTGAGTAACAATATATAAATTATGTAAGCGATCAAAACGGCTAGGGTACCATTCATTATCGCTGATACCGGGAGACTTTCTCTCACTTCTAGAAAGTGTATAACTAACCCAACCCGTCAAATCTCCAGTTGCTTTTTTTACATATAACTCTAAACCATATGCTCGTCCGATACCATTGATTAGTTCTCCTTCAAGCAGTTCATTTAATAATAGGTTTGCTCCATCAACATAATCAACCTGGTTGAGCATGTCCTTATAATACACTTCTGCTGATGACTCAAACTCCTGTTTTCCGATGGAAAAGTTTTTGAAATATCCCAGGGTGTATTGATCTGCTAATTCAGGCTTGATATTATTCGTCGAAGGGCTCCATACATCAAAAGGCACACTAGCAGCGGTGTTTGATATTAGATGAAGGTTTTGAACCATGCGATTGTAACCACCTTTAATAGATGAATTACGATTCCACTGGTACTTAAAGCCCAATCGTGGTTCAAGGTTTAGGTATTGTTGGATAACTTCATTATTACCTGCCTGCCAGACAGAATCTACGAATCTTCGTTGACCCTCAGTAAAGGGGTCGCTGAAGGTGTACACGATACTTTTGCCTAAGTATATGAACTGCGATCCTCTGATGCCGGCACGGATGGTGAATCGATTATTTGGTGTCCAATCATCGGATAAATAGAGGGCATTTTCCATGGCATATTTATTGGGTACACCGAAAGTGTTCTCACCTAAATTGTTGACTGCCGTGGCAGTTCCTGGTTCGAAAATATAATAGGTGCTGCTTCCACCGAAACCAATCTCATTCTTTGAATTTAAGTAATAAGTGAAGTCGGTTTTTAACGAATGGTTATTGATGTATGATTGCCAATCAAAGCTTAAATCATCTCCAATGTTGAATTCCAAATTATATCGGTAGCGGCTGTAGTAATAGGTGAGGTTGGAAAACAGTTTATCGTTAAAGATATGATTCCATCTAGCGCTTAAAGTGCTATTACCCCACTTAACGCCAAATGCGTTAGCTGCAAAGAAAAGATCATCTCCGATGTATGAACTAATAAAGAATTTATCTCTTCCGTTATCGTAATTGAATTTAGCGGTAAAATCATAGAAATAGAACTGACTACCTTCCAAGTCTTCATTCAGAAGGGGTTTAGCGAGAACATCTATATAACTGCGTCGACCTGAAACCAAAAAGCTTGCTTTGTTTTTCACTACTGGTCCTTCAAAGGTGAGTCGACTAAAAATGGTACCTATGCCTCCATTCACTTGGTAGTCACGGTTGTTACCATCTTTGGTAATAACATCTAAAACCGAGCTTAATCTGCCGCCGTATTTAGCGGGTATACCGCCTTTTATGAGCTGAACGTCTTTTACAGCATCGGGGTTGAAAATGGAAAAGAAACCAAATAAATGTGCGGAGTTAAAAACCGGTGCATCGTCCATTAAAACAAGGTTTTGATCAATACCACCCCCTCTAACATTAAAGCCTGTAGCCCCTTCACCAACGGTGGTTACTCCAGGTAGAAGTTGAATACTTTTAATAACATCGGCTTCTCCTAAAAATGCGGGTATCTTTTTAATGACTTTTCCAGTAATAGACTGGGTGGAAATATCTACGGCTCGAACGTTATCGTTTCTTTTAGCTCTGATTCGGACTTCATCTATCTCATCCGCTGTTGGCAATAAGAATATGGAGATTTGTTCATCACTTTGAACAATACGAACTAGGGTTACTACCTCGTACTCGCTTGCGGAAATTCGCACGGATTGCCGTCCAGAAGGTAGGGTTAAACTAAAAAATCCATAATTATTTGTGGTTACCGATGCACCATCACTCAAGTTTTTCACCACGGCACCTTTAATGGATTCTCCAGACGTGCTGTCTTTCACAAATCCACTAAACGAATAGTTCTGTGCCTTTAAACCAACAACGGCAAAAATGAAAGAGAACAACCACAAAGCCTTGCTCCAACGCATAATGCGAAGTTACTTCAGGCTGTTACGATGCAATTAAATCCTCGCTGAAGGTATAGAATAGCCGACTAATCAATTAACGCTTCTCCATGGGAATGAATTCCCGCGGCGCAGCACCTGTATAAATCTGTCTTGGACGAGCAATAGGTTGCTTGTCGCGGCGCATTTCCTGCCATTGACTGATCCAACCTGGTAGGCGACCCAAGGCAAATAGAACGGTAAAGAATTCGGTAGGGAAACCAAGAGCACGGTAAATAATACCAGAATAGAAGTCAACATTCGGGAACAATTTCTTTTCAACGAAATACGGATCGTTCAGAGCGGCCTCTTCTAATTTCTTTGCGATATCTAATATTGGATCATTCACTCCGAGTTTAGCTAAAACTTCATCTGCGGATTTCTTGATGATCTTCGCACGTGGATCAAAATTCTTGTACACGCGGTGACCAAATCCCATCAGACGGAATGGATCACTTTTATCTTTTGCTTTCTGGATATATTTCTCAACGTCTCCACCGTCGTTCTTGATGTTTTCCAACATCTCAAGTACTGCTTGATTTGCTCCACCATGTAGAGGTCCCCAAAGGGCATTAATTCCTGCTGATATACTGCTATGTAAACTAGCTTGACTACTCCCTACTACTCTCACTGTGCTAGCGGAGCAGTTTTGTTCATGATCAGCATGAAGAATGAGTAATTTGTTTACTGCCTCAACTACCACAGGATCCGGTCTGTAATCTGGCTCGGATACCTGTCCAAACGTCATGTTCAAATAATTGGTTACATAATCCAAGTTGTTATTGGGATAAACCAAGGGATGACCATTATTTTTTTTGTAGATCATCGCACAAATAGTTGGCATTTTAGCCATGAAACGAATGATGGTGCGTTGGATAGATTCCTCTGGTCTATTTGGGTCTAAGGCTTTGGGATAGTACAAAACAAGCGAACTAATCATGCTGCTTAGTTGGCCCATAGGGTGACTTCCGGTTGGAAAGGCTTTGAACATACCATCCAAACCTTCATTTACTAGGGTGTGCTCGGTTATATTGTCTTCAAATGTTTTGAGCTCCGTCGCATTTGGTAATTCTCCGTATAACAACAAATACGAGACTTCAAGGAAAGAGCACTTTTCAGCAAGATCCTCAATGGCATAACCTCTATGGCGTAAAATTCCCTTTTCCCCATCCAAAAATGTAATACCACTTGTAGTTGCTCCAGTATTTTTGAAACCAGGGTCAATTGTGATATACCCTGACATGCTACGTAATTTTGAAATATCGATTGCTTTTTCACCTTCTGACCCAGTGATTACGGGAAGTTCGAACTCGTTTCCTTCAATACTGATTTTTGCAGATTCTGACATTTTTGTGTAGTGGGTTTTTGGGTTTCCACGAAGATAAGAAAATGTACTTCTTGTTTCAAGGATTTACAAAATCCATATAAAGATAACTTTATTGTTCATTAAGCGCATCGAAGCCCTTGTTTGTGAGCTGAAATCGGGTTTTCAGGATACGATCGACTTCTATACTAAACATGGGTTTTCCAAGCTCATCTAGAGCTTTGAGAAAGCCATGATGGAATAACTGTCGAACAATATCAATTGCGACGGGTTTGGTTAAGTTTATTTCCTCTAAAACAAGTCCAAAGAGCTCTGGATGTATAAATTTACCCAAAACCTCCTTTTCATCTGTATGAATTTCTAGCATTATGAAGCGTCCGAACCTTCTGGTCGCATTTGCGGGAAGAACAAAACTTCTTGTATGGAGGATTGGTTTGTTAGCATCATGGTAAGTCGGTCAATTCCAATACCTAATCCCGAAGTTGGAGGCATACCGTATTCCAACGATCTGATGAAGTCGTGATCCATCGCCATGGCTTCTTCGTCTCCACGTTCGGCTAATTTTAATTGTTCAATGAAACGCTCTTTTTGATCTTCAGGATCATTTAATTCGCTGTATGCGTTGGCAATTTCTTTACCATTTACAAAAAGTTCGAAGCGTTCAACCAAACCTTCTTTTTCACGGTGCTTTTTGGTTAAAGGACTCATTTCAATAGGATAATCCGTAATGAAAGTAGGCTGGATCAGGTGCTCCTCAGCCGTTGCACCGAAGATTTCATCTATCAATTTACCCTTGCCCATGTCGGATGTGATTTCACAACCAATGGATTTAGCAAACTTACCTAATTCTTGTTCTGATTTTCCCTCAATATCAAAGTTTCCATACTTCTTAATAGACTCAGCCATCGTGAGTCTCTCGTATGGTGCTTTGAAGTTGATGGTGTTTTCTCCAACCTCAGCTTCTGTTGTACCATTCACATCCATGGCACACTGAGAAATCATTTCTTCAACGAAGCCCATCATCCAGAAATAATCTTTGTAAGCAACGTAAATTTCAAGCCCAGTAAACTCTGGATTATGGGTTCTATCGATTCCCTCATTCCGGAAATTCTTGGCAAATTCATAAACACCATCAAAACCACCAACGATTAATCTCTTCAGATAAAGTTCATTGGCAATCCTTAAGTAGAGTTTCATGTCTAGGGCATTATGATGTGTTTCAAATGGGCGAGCAGCAGCTCCACCGTGAACAGCCTGAAGTATGGGTGTTTCAACTTCTAAGTAACCTTTTACGTTGAAGGTATTTCGTAAGCTTTGAATAACCTTGGATCTTTTGATAAAGGTTTCTTTGTTGCTTGGATTCACCACCAAGTCTACATATCGCATCCTTGCCCTCATTTCAGGATCAGTGAAAGCGTCGTAAATTTCGCCATCTTTTTCTTTGGGAAGAGGTAATGGGTTGAGGCACTTTGAAAGTAGGGTTAAGGATTTCACATGCAAGCTGGTTTCTCCCGTTTTTGTGGTGAATACATATCCTTCAACACCAATAAAATCACCTATATCAAGGAGCTTTTTGAATACAGTGTTGTAAAGCGTCTTATCCTCACCAGGGCAAATTTCATCTCTATTGACATAAATTTGGATTCTAGCGCTGCTGTCCTGAATAACTGCAAATGCAGCTTTACCCATGATTCTACGGGCCATAATGCGACCTGCAATTTTGATTTCCTTAAAACCTTCACTACCCTCGGTGTAATCATTCAATATGCTTTCAGCATTTGAGTTTACTTCAAAAGTGGCGGCTGGAAATGGGTCTATTCCCAATTCTCTAAGTTGCTTAAGTGATTCACGGCGTTGAATCTGTTGTTCGTTCAATTGCGCTTCCATAAAACGGTTCAAATTTAGGTGTTAAAGAGTTTGTGCCGTTGATTTTTGCGGCAAACAGCCCATTGAAACGGATTATTGATCTTTTTTCGGGGATATAATCCTTAGCGAGGGAAGAGTAAAGTGACGTTGACCCAATATCAACAATACAACTCCCACTGTAATACAGGCATCGGCAAAATTCCAAATGGGTGCAAAGAAGACAAAGTGATCTCCGCCTTTTAAGGGTAACCACTGCGGTAAAACGCCTTCCCATAATGGTGCATAGAACATATCCACTACTTGACCTTCAAACCAGGTTTGGGTGTATCCATTGATATCATGAAAGTACCAGCCATAGAATATCGAATCGATGATATTGCCCAAGGCACCTGCTAAAACCAAGGATATAGCTATGACTAAAACAGTTGGAATCTTTTGCTTGACAAGTGCTTTGAGATATAAAAATCCAAAGAGCGATACGAAGATCCTGAAAAAGGTAAGGATTAATTTTCCTGTCTTTCCACCACCAAAAAGGGTCATACCAAAGGCCATGCCTTCGTTCTCAATGAAGTATATTCTAAACCAATCTTTTATGAGGTTATAAGACTCACCGTAAATGAAGTGAGTTTTTACATAAATCTTTATCGATTGGTCAATAACCAAAGATAAAATCAAGACGAGCAAGGCTAGTTGCATACGCCCTCTTGATTCTATAGTTCTAAAAAGCGAAAATCCCAAAGCTATGTTTAGCGCTTAGTTTTGGCTTCCACGGTTTGCGTAGTATGCGGAACCAGGCGCAAGCGTTCCTTAGGTATTAAGGTGCCTGTGGTTTTGCAAATTCCATAGGTTTTGTTTGTGATCCTAACCAATGCTGCCTCGAGGCTTTTGATGAATTTCAAGTGATGAGCAGCCAATTGGTTTAGATTTTCTTTTTCTGCTGTGTCGGCACCATCATCTAAGGTTAAATAATTGTTATTGGCAGATCCATCACCTTGTGATTTCAACTGATTTTGTAGCGTATTGAACTCAGTTTTGGCAGATTCCAGTTTTTTAAGAATAATTTCTTTAAACTCATCAAGTTCTGCATCTGTATAGCGGGTTTTTTCTTTTGTCATAGGTTTCCCTAGGGGTTTAAATAGTTAGTCTTTAGTAAGGTGCAAAAATACGTTTTTTTCGTATACGTCGAGCTCGTTGGAGGTTATTTTCTCATTATGAACAAATTGATTAGCAAGGACTTCATGACAGATATAATCATGGTGTAAGGAAGCTGATTTAATGATTTCTTTGTCGCCTTGATATTCAATTTTAATACGATCTGTTACATCAAAACCAAGTTCTTTACGAAGGTTTTGAATTCGATTTACAAATTCTCGAGCTATTCCTTCTAACCTTAGTTCGTCGTTTATATTGATATCCAAAGCAACGGTTACATCTCCTTCGGAAGCAACTAACCAACCGGGCATATCTTGAGTTTTGATTTCTACATGATCTAATGTGAGTGTAAATTCTGCTCCACTGAGTTCAATCATGAGTGAACCATCCGCTTCAAGTATTTGAATGTGATTGGATTGTAGCTTAGAAATTTCTTGGGCCATTAACTTCATTTTAGGACCAAGTAACTTTCCTAATGTTTTAAAGTTTGGCTTGATTTGTTTGACGAGCGTTTGATCATCTGCTCCTAAGAACTCAATATGTTTAACATTCACCTCCGATTTAATGATATCTGAAACATGTGAAATTTCTTCTTTCATGGCATCGGTCAATACCGGTATAAGAATTTTACTTAGTGGTTGTCTTACTTTGATATTCTCTTTTTTTCTAAGAGAAAGAACCAAGCTACAAACTTGCTGAGCTCGAGACATTTGAGATTCTAATTGTGTATTGATGTGCTCAGATACCACTTTTGGCCATTGGCTTAAATGAACCGACTCTTTCACTCGGTTAGTACTTATTTGACTATGGTTGAGTGAACGATAAAGCCAATCTGCAAAAAAGGGCGCAAATGGAGAGCTTAAATGTGACAGCGTATCCAAACAAGTAAAGAGAGTATCATAAGCGGCTTGTTTTTCTGTGTTCATTTCTCCTTTCCAGAAACGACGTCTTGACAAACGTACAAACCAATTACTTAGGTGCTCATCTACAAAGTTCTCAATAAACCGTGATGCCTTTGTTGGATCATAATCCTCTAATGCATCGGTCACAGACTGTACTAAGGAATTTAATTTGCTCACAATCCATCGGTCGAGTTCGGTGCGTTCAGCTAATGGAATTTCGTGTTCTGCATTAAAGTGATATTCATCTATATTGGCGTAAATTGCAAAAAAACCATAGGTGTTATAAAGAGTAGCAAGGAATTTTCTCTGGGATTCTTGAACCCCATCTAAGTTGAACTTTAGATTATCCCATGGTTGAGAATTGGTAAACATATACCAACGAACCGCATCCGCACCAAATTTTTCAACGGTAGTAAATGGGTCGATCGTATTTTTAAGACGCTTACTCATTTTATTACCGTGTTTGTCAAGTACAAGCCCGTTTGCAATCACGTTTTTGAAGGCAACGGAATCAAATAACATTACGCCCAATGCGTGTAGCGTGAAAAACCAACCGCGGGTTTGGTCAACACCCTCAGCAATAAAATCTGCTGGGAAGTTCTCTTTGAAAATATGATCGTTTTCAAACGGCCAATGCCATTGAGCATAGGGCATAGCACCACTATCAAACCAAACGTCAATTAAGTCACTTTCACGTTTCATTGGTTGGCCTGTTTCACTAACTAAAGTTATTTCATCAACGAATGGTCTATGTAAATCAAAGGTTTCTTTATCAATGGATTGATTAAGATTTAAGGCTTGATTGGCTTTTTCAATTTCTTGAACTAGCTCATCCATACCACCAATACACTTTTCTTCGGAGTTATCTTCTGTACGCCAAATGGGTAATGGAGTGCCCCAAAACCTACTTCGACTTAAGTTCCAGTCTACCAGGTTTTCTAGCCAGTTTCCAAACCTTCCGGTTCCTGTACTTTGTGGTTTCCAATTGATGGTTTTGTTTAGTTCAACAAGTCGGTCTTTTACAGCTGTTGTTTTAATAAACCAGCTTTCCAATGGGTAATAAAGGATAGGCTTATCGGTTCTCCAACAATGCGGATAACTATGCTCGTATTTCTCAACCTTAAATGCGCGATTTTCGGTTTTGAGTTTGATTGCAATCCGTTCGTCAACACTTAGGTATTTGTCTCTTCCTTGCTTTTTCGATTCTTCTACTTTTTCCTCCTCTGTGAGGTAGCCCGCTTTTACAAATTCTCCTGCAAAATCACTGACTTTCTCATCAAATCGACCTTCTTTATTGACCAAGGTTAGGCTGCCCATACCATTTTTTTGAGCAACTCTAAAGTCATCGGCTCCAAAACTTGGTGCGATATGAACGATACCGGTACCATCCTCTGTGCTAACAAAATCACCCAATATTACCTTAAATGCGTCTCCATTATCTGGTTGAGCGTATGGCATGAGTTGTTCGTAACGTTGTCCCTCTAAATCACGACCCGCACACTTTCTTAATCTTAACCAAGGGAGGTTTTTTTCTCCTTTGGAGTATACCAATTCATCCTGATTTTGCTTCTCATTTTCGGAATTGAAATATTTAGAAACCAGTGATGATGCCAGTGTGACGATGATGCCATCACCTGTGTATATGTTGAAGGTTTGGATATCTTCGTATTCTATTTTTGCACCCACTGCAAGGGCAGTATTGGATGGTAATGTCCAAGGTGTGGTAGTCCAAGCGATAAAGAATTCATTATCCGTATTGACTTTTTTGAACTGAGCCACAACGCTTGTGTCTTTTACATCTTGATACGTACCAGGTTGATTTAATTCGTGCGAACTCAGTCCAGTTCCCGCAGCTGGAGAGAATGGTTGTATCGTAAAACCTTTGTATAAGAGCCCTTTGTCGTGCAGTCTTTTGAGTAAGCTCCAAAGGGTTTCTATATAGTTGTTTTCGTATGTGATATATGGGTTTTCAAGGTCGAGCCAAAAACCAATTCGCTCTGTGAGATCATCCCATTTGTCTTTGAATTTTAGTACATCTTCACGACACTCTTTATTGTAGTCAGCAACAGATATTTTTTCTCCAATATCGTCTTTTCTGATGCCCAATCGTTTTTCAACTTGAAGTTCAATGGGTAGTCCGTGGGTGTCCCAACCACCTTTACGTTCCACTCGGTATCCTTGAAGCGTTTTGTAACGACAGAAAATATCCTTCATCGCTCGGGCCATAACATGGTGAATGCCCGGCATACCATTGGCTGATGGAGGACCTTCAAAAAAGGTAAAGGATTGGTCCTTGGAGTTTTGTTCTACACTCTTTTGGAAAATCTCATTTTCTTTCCAAAAGGATAGAATTTCTCTCTCAATTTCAGGCCAGTTGAGCTTTTCGAGCGTAGGATACATAGTGTTGATTTGTGATTATTTGGGAGGCCGCAAAAATAGGGCTTTTCAAACAAAAAGAAAGGCCCCAGCAATCGCTAGGGCCTTTAATATTATGTTGTTATCGATTATTGTATAACAAACTTTTTAGAACCTACACCATTATTGAACTGCATATGCATTACGTACATTCCAGTTGGTAGATTTAATGTTAGCTTGGTGTGCTTTGCGTGAATGTCTTGGGTATGCACCACTTGACCATTAAGATTGCGAATTTCAATAGACTCTAAATCTGAGTTATCCCAATTGTTATAGATGAACAACTCATCTTTAGCAGGCACAGGTCCTAGTGCAACGTTGCTACCTAGATTAACCTTGTTGATACCTACGGCATCAACCAATCCAAGAGAAACAGCCACACGAGGGGCAATATATCCGACTACTGAATCTAGGTAAGTCATCGCTTTAGCTTTACCATGTAGTGGATTCGACAAACGAATTCCACCTAAAATACCTTGGATGGTTGCTGGAGGTAAAGGTAGTTTTTTAATGGTATTAGTATCATACCATTCGTAAGGGCCAGAGGCATTTGCCATACCATGGATTGGGTATAAACCGTCCATTGACTTGTTGTCCTCATCTAGGTTGTAAGCATGAATTGCATGAGTATAACCATCCATTACTTTTCCTTCGTAGGGTTTGTTATTTCCTTGAGCAGATGACGATTTAATTGCGTCATATCCACCTGTAGCTTCTACCACTTGAAGTGTCGTACCAGGAACTGAAACAATACCGGTTTTGTAAGGCGCGAAAGGATCTAATACAGAATGGGCCCAAATTAATGGAATTTCACCTGCATCAATCCAGCTACTATCTCCCAATGCACCACCTATTTGGAAAGATACATGCGCATCGGTTGTGTATCCAGGCCAGTTGGTATTGTTGAAGCCAGGGGCTCCACCTTCACCAAATCGATTACCCCAAATGGTATCATTTACCATGATAGACCCGTCGACATTACGGAATTTATCAATCTTAATTTCGTCTTGGCTATTTAAACTAGAAAATGCAGCTGTGATATAACTTCCTGTACCTTGTCCACCTAAGGCAATTTTAGTCGTATCAATGGCGTTGAAGTTACCAAGAAATACCACTTCGTCTTTAATAAAGCGAATAGCAGCACTCAGGTCTTGAACACCTTTGTATGCTGCATTAATAATGGTTGAACGACGAACGTCTTCATCTGGTGAAGTTGGATTCCAGCCCATTCGATATGTCATCGACATAACTACATACCCTCTCTTAGCAAAGCGTTTACAAATTTCAACAGTGGCACTGTCGTCTTTATAACCAACGGCTGAGTTATTTATATAGCGAGGCAAAAAACTTCCTGAGTGAAGAACAAAAACAATGGGTCTTTCACCAACCGTTGCATCATACGGCGGGTAATAGAAATCAGCGAGTAAGGTGTCTAACTTGAACTGAGGTCCTGGAGTCGTAGGGTCAATATCCCCATAAAGCACGGTGTAATTCTCAGAGTAAGGGATGTCCGTGGCAATGTCAATTTCTGCGTCCGTATACACCTCATCAACGTAACGGGTTTGAGCGTTCAGTGAACAAGCTGCAAATGCAATCGCAGACAAACTAAGTAATATTTTTTTCATATGATTTAAAAAAATGTGATTTAACAAATGTAATTAAAATTTCTATTTTCATTTTTCGGGTAGATCGTAAAGTACACTAAAGTAGACCATCCTACCAATTCTGGGCCCTCCATATACTTGCATCACCATGTTATTTGTGAGATTTGAACCACCAAGTTTGAGCTGCATATTGTATTCTGGAATTTCTTTGGCAATCATCGCATCGAGTAAGTAATAACTGTTGATAAAGCCAGTGAACTGCGGGCTACCTTCAAATAGAAAACCTTCAATCCACTTAAAATTCAAATTGAAAGAAAAGTGCTTTTTATTAAACCATTCTAATTGGCTGCCGCTAAAGCTTAAATTGAATTTGTTTCGTGGGGTATTGAATGCAGGTATGATGGGATCATCCTTGTCAAGTTTGTTAAGTTGATTAAAGCTATAATTGAAGCCAGCAGTGTATTGGTCACCGATGAAGTAGTTTAAACCTATGGATGTACCTATTGTAGTTACATCCGAATTTGCGTTGGTAGCCACTCGGTATATCTGACCGCCAATAATTCTATTCAAATTCGGTTCGATGATTGGATCAAATCCTATTTTATAACCAATAAAATCTTGGTAATAGCTGAAATAAGCCGACCAGTCAATGTTCAGTTTATTATCAAAAAGGAAACCTTTAAAACCTCCTTCTATGCTTTTTACTTTTTCAGGAACTACTGGATCCACATCAAAATATTTCAGTCGATTAAGATCCAAGATTGCTTGATTGAAGTAATCTTCAAGTGATTCAAGACTCACTAAATTTTTATATCCATAAAGATTCCCGAGCAATATGGCGCGACCCACGTTATAGTAAAGGTACTGGTCTGCTAGCGTGGGATTTCTCACACCACTTGTAAGAGATAGTCGATAGAAAGTGATTTTATCAGGATTATATACAAATGAAAGGGCAGGAGAATATACAAATGGGAAATTCACATTCTTGTCCGTTCTGAATGTTGCATTCATCTTTAGCTTATTCTTCCAATAACGCTTTTGAAAACCAGTATACAAACCGAATTCATGATTTGTAATTACCCTACCGTTGGTGTCCGAAAATATGGTTCCTGCGGAATTGGGTTGATACAATCGACCGGATGCCCCCACAGATAATTTGCCGTTTCCAGTGACTTTAAAATGGTGCTCAATTTGTGCATTAGTAAGTGCACTTCGATCAAAAAAGCCGCTACCCCCTTCACCAAAACTCTTTTTTGAAGTGATTTCTTTCTTCCGCAGCTCAAATCTATCTGTTCCTGGCTTGAATCGATCGAGGGCAGGGTTTAGGTATGGTGCAGCTGTGTAATACTTCCCTCGGTTAACAATTTCCCGACATTCATTGTGCCATTGGGTGATTTGATCACGATTTCTATCAATGACTTGATTATATAAATTCATGAAAGAATCTGGTGCACGGAAATACCTGAAGTTTGGAAAACCATCCAAATTTTTAATCCGATTTACAAAACTATCTTTCCATACCTTTTGGTAATCACCACCCCATAAGTAATTTTCCTTAGCGTCTTTTAACAGTAGCATGGATGTAAATACGGCATCGTAAGTGTTCCCTGCATCTTCGTATGTACGATACACACGGAAAAATCCTTTCTTGTGCTTGAATTCTAATCGATTTTGGAAAAATTGGATATCGTTTAAACTGTAGCGATTGTCCCCTTGGTACACTGTGGTGCCCATGCCAAAATTACTCTGATATATAAATTCTTTACTTTTATCTTTAAAGGGTTTAAATGCTAATGTTCCTGATGTCTTCAAATTGTACGTGTTATAGTCAACGATATCTGACTCCCAATAGCCATCTCTAAAATATCGGTCTAAACCGGGATAGTATTCTTTTCCCCCAACAGAACTTTGGTCAAATTCGCCGGGACTCAATACTTCATCACCATACCGGTTGACTGCGTCGTACCCTCCAGGATTATCCTCAGAAACAGGGCTTCCGTAAATGGCATCTCGGTTATCTGCAACCCAATCATAGGCGCTCATGTATAAGAAGTTCCCTTTAAAAGCAAAAACATCCTTTCCTTTCTTATCCTTAAACACTTTGGCATAACGCAGAGAGTTTTCCATCAATTGGCGTTCGCCAACTTTAAATTTATACGAGAAACCTGGTGTTTTCCATACATCTTTGGTGGTCATGGAAATGACTCCATTAAACGCGCCTGGCCCATAAAAAGCAGAACTTGCACCCACTACAATTTCCTGAGACGCAATATCCAACTCTGAGGCACCTAAAAAGTTTCCAAGGGAGAAATTTAGTCCAGGACTCTGATTATCGACACCATCAATTACTTGCAATGTTCTCACCGGAGAAGTAGAATTGAATCCGCGCGTGTTTACGATTCTAAAGCCAAGGGAGGCTGCGGTAACATCAACACCTTTTAAATGACCGAGTGCTTCATAAAAGTCAGAGGCCGGGGTTTCCTTTATGCTTTGAGCCGACATGCTTTCTACGGTTAGTGCAGATTCTTTGAGTTTCTCTTTCAAGCGGTTTTGTTTAATCACCACCCCTTTCATTCGCTCGATTTTAATGTCTAACTCAATTTTAACTTCCTTGTTTTTCCAAGTATTATCAATAGTGGAGCTCGTTTGAATATCCCCTAGTTTAAAGAAGATCTGTTCACCTGCCTTTATGCTTACAGCCTTTAGGGTGAATATTCCATCTGATGTTGTTTTGGTTAATAAAGAACCAAATCGGTTAAGAACTTCTACATTTTCTAATGGTTTTTGGGTGTTTTTATTGACCACTTTACCTTCGAAAGTTTCACCTTGAGAATAAAGGCTCTTCCATGAGAATAAAGCCATAATTAGCATTAGGTATGGTTGAACTTGCCGCATTTTATTTATTGTAATCGCGCAAGATACGGATTTCATTAAAATACCGAGAAAGTACTGAGTTCATCCTGCCTTATTGAGGCGAGGTTAAAGCGCTTAAATTTTAGTAAACTTGTAACCCCGTTTCGAATGCTAGATAAGAAGATTTTATTAGAGGCTTGGCGCCTGATACAGACCGCGAGGGCCATGGCAACTATTTACGAGGATAATAGGCCTATTACAAAGTATGTTCATAGTACTTCTAAAGGTCACGAAGCCATACAAATTGCCACGGGTATGCATCTCAAAAATATTGATTTTGTATATCCGTATTACCGCGATGAGAGTATGTTGCTGTCCATGGGAATGACTCCATACGAACTCATGCTTCAATTGTTAGCCAAAGCGGATGATCCATTTAGTGGAGGAAGAACCTATTATTCTCACCCAAGTTTAAATCGTCCAGATATGCCTAAAATGCCACATCAAAGTTCGGCAACCGGTATGCAAGCGATTCCTGCCACAGGTGCAGCTCATGGCATAAAATATAAAGAGACTCAAGGTCTGATTGATGGGGCAGAGAAGCCAATCGTTATTTGTTCCTTGGGAGATGGTTCTGTTACCGAAGGGGAGGTTGCTGAGTCGTTACAAATGGCAGTCCTACATAAATTACCAATAATTTATCTCATCCAAGATAACGATTGGGGAATTTCGGCTTCTGGAGACGAAATGAGAGCGATGGATGCCTTTGAATATGGATTAGGATTCAAAGGTTTACGCAGAATAAGGGTAAATGGTTCTGATTTCTTGCAGTGCTATGATGAAATGAAAAGAGCAATTGATAGGGTTCGTGAAGAACGTGAACCTATGCTCGTGCATGTAAAAGTACCTTTACTGGGACATCATACCAGTGGAGTTCGAAGTGAGTGGTATCGCGATGATTTTGAAAAACATGAGCGAATCGATCCTTTGCCAAGGCTGAAAAAATTGTTGCAAAGTGTGGCCGTTACAGATGCAGAATTAGACGCCATTACCCAGGAATGTGAACAAGCTGTTGAACGTGATTTTGAGCAAGCAAAATCAGCAAATGAACCAGCCCATAGCACCCTACACGATCATATTCTGGCGCCTACGGAAATAACCGAGGAAGTTGGAGTACGCGAGCCAGAAGGTAAAGAGTCGGTAGTGATGGTAGATGCGGCGTTGTTTGCCGTTGATGAAATCTTAAAAAAGCATCCTGAAGCATTGTTGTATGGGCAAGATGTTGGACATCGTTTGGGAGGTGTATTCCGAGAAGCTGCTACACTTAGCGATAAGTATGGGCGGAATAGAGTTTTTAATACGCCTATTCAAGAGGCTTATATTATAGGAAGTACCGCTGGAATGAGTGCTGTTGGATGTAAGCCCATTGTAGAAATTCAGTTTGCTGACTACATATGGCCGGGTATTAACCAGTTGGTGACAGAACTTTCTAAAAGCACGTATTTGTCCATGGGGAAATACCCTGTATCGAGTATCATAAGAGTACCAACGGGAGCGTATGGCGGCGGTGGACCCTATCATTCAGGAACAGTGGAGAGTAGCATTTTACCTATCAAGGGTATAAAAATTGCCTATCCGAGCACGGCAGCGGATATGAAAGGCTTAATGAAGTCAGCTTTCTATGACCCAAATCCGGTTGTCATTTTCGAACATAAAGGATTGTATTGGAGCAAAGTTCCGGGTACTGAATTAGCAAAAACGCCCGAACCAGACGAAGATTATCGAATACCATTTGGTACAGCTAGGGTGGTTCAAAATGTTTCCGATGACTCTATTGCAATGGGAGAAAGTGTTGGTGTGATCACTTATGGTATGGGCGTGTATTGGTCGTTAAACGCGAGCAAGGACTTTGCAGAGAAGGTAGAAGTTTTGGATTTAAGAACGCTTGCACCATACGATAAAGAGGCAATTCTTAGTTTAGCTAAGAGACACGGTAAAATTCTGATCGTAACGGAAGAAACGCGTACCAATAGCTTTGCCGAAGCATTGGCTGGAGTTATTAGTGAAGCCGCCTTCCAATCTCTTGATGCACCGGTGCAAATTATTGGTAGCGAGGACATACCAGCGGTTCCATTGAATATGGGAATGGAATCGGTGATGCTTCCTAATGCCCAAAAGGTAAAAGAAAAACTCGAGTGGCTTTTAGGCTATTAGCAAAGTTATTTGAGGAATAGCTTAATGATCCTCAATGAGCGTTTATCATAAGGCGGATATTTTTGTTTGAGATCAAACCAATTACCCGTTTTTATCACACTTTTTTTATGGGAAAAGGCGTCAAAACCAGCTTTGCCGTGGTAGGCACCAAAGCCTGAGTTGCCAATCCCTCCAAATGGCAGATTAGGATCTACCAAATGCATAATGGTGTTATTGATGCACCCTCCACCAAATGAAACCTCCGTGGTTATTTTATTTTCTAGTTTACGGTTGTTTGCAAAAAGATAAAGGCTAAGGGGGTTGGGGTTTCTGTTGATGTATTCTTGGATATCTTCTTCGGTTTTGTAGGTGAAAATGGGTGAAATTGGTCCAAAAATTTCTTCGTTCATAATGGGGCTATCCACTTGGCATTTTACCAATGTAGGTTCAATACGGTTTTTCTTCTCATCAGACTTACCTCCAAAAACGACCTGAGTGTCTTTGAGTAAATGTTGAATACGCTGAAAATGGTGTTCATTTACGATTTTGGTGTATTCCTCATTATCAATGGCATTCTGATAGAAAGCCTGGAAGCTAGTTTTTAGTTTTTCGGTGAATTCGGTTTCTATTTCCTCATGTACCAAAAAATAATCGGGGGCAACACAGGTTTGACCAGCATTTATTCCCTTACCGAAAGCAATACGTTTAACGGCAATATCTAAATTAGCGGTTTTATCTACGATACAAGGGCTTTTTCCCCCTAATTCTAGGATGCAGGGAATCAGGTATTCAGCAGCCATTTTTGATATTTCTCTTCCAACGACGGTAGATCCGGTAAAGAAAATTAAATTTGGACGGTATTCTGCAATGACTTTGGGTACAATAATTTTTCCATCTCCCTCAACTAAGGCGACTACCGATTCGTCAAAAACGTGTTGAATCAACCGTGACAGTACAGCGGAAGTTGCTGGGGTTAATTCTGATGGTTTTAAGAGTGCCCTATTCCCTGCTGCTAGACATGCTACAAGCGGATCAATACTTAACTGGAACGGATAATTCCATGGTGCGATGATCAACACCTTTCCAAATGGCTGGTTGTGTATATGCGCTTTAGAAGGAAAAAGAGATAACCTTGTTTTGACTCTTTGGGGTTCAGACCATTGACCGAGATATTTTAGGGTATTACTTATGTTCTGATATATGAATCCAATTTCTGAAGAGTAAGCTTCAAATTCGGACTTGCCCAAATCTTGACGGAGTGCTTTTAGGATATCATATTCAAATAGTTGTATCCCTGTTTTTAGTTTTTTTAAGAGCTGTTTTCTCTCGGAAACTGGAATGAAAAATGGGTGTTGCGCATGTTGCTTTTTGCCAAGGTTTAAAAAATTCATTATCATCAAGAACAACTAATGAGCTTTATGGTTTTACCAGAAAATTTAAATTCAGCGGGGGCAGTTCTACCCCAAATAGCCTTTCCGATGGGCGAATCTTTACTAATAGATTTGATGGTATTTTGATTTAATTGTATATTTCCAGAAGAAGGGCCAATGATCAAATGAACAACTTTCCCTCCTATTGAAATTTCTAATAATGAACCCCAATTGACGGTATTGTCTATGGTATCAAATGAATTCCATTGACTAATTGCATCATTCAATTGTGAAACTTGGGATTCCATTCGATTGATTTCCATTTGCATCATTTCCCTTTGGGTTTCGTATTTATCGCCTGCGCTGCTTTTTGTCTCCGATTGTGTTGAACCTCTGGTTTCCTCCAACGCCATTTTCAACTCATTCCTTTCCAGGGTTAGCTTATTTACGAAGGCTTGAATGATTTCCTTTTTAATGATACTCATGTTAGACTCTCCTAAATTAAGGTGATTCTCTTGTAAATGGGCTTGAGAAACGATGTCTACATCCAAAAACATGCTAAGGGCTTATTTTGATTGTACCTTTGAGGCTATGAATTCTGATCTAGATATCAAGTTTGATAGCATCGAATCTGCCATCGAGGATATAAAAAATGGTAAGGTAGTCGTTGTTGTTGATGACGAAGACCGCGAAAATGAAGGTGATTTTCTGACTGCGGCGCGCAATATGACGCCAGAGTTGGTGAACTTTATGGCAAAAGAGGGGAGAGGATTGATTTGTGTGCCATTAACGGAGGAACGCTGTGATGAACTTGATTTGGACTTGATGGTAGGGAAAAATACGGCCACGCATGAAACAGCGTTTACGATATCTGTAGATTTATTGGGCAACGGTTGTACTACGGGTATCTCTGCTCAAGATCGATCAAAAACCATTATCGCTTTAATAGAAGAGAACACCAAAAAAGAAGATTTAGGTCGTCCAGGTCATATTTTCCCATTGAAAGCTAAGGCTGGAGGGGTACTTAGAAGAGCAGGACATACAGAAGCGGCTATCGATTTGTCAAGAATGGCTGGATTTGAACCAGCGGGATGCATCGTTGAAATAATGAACGATGATGGTAGTATGGCACGCTTGCCAGACTTGATTCATGTAAGAGAAAAGTTCGGCTTAAAATTGATTAGTATAGAACAATTAATTAAGTACAGACTCGAAAATGAATCGCTAATACAGCGAGTTATTTCAGTGGATATGCCAACAGAAGATGGTGATTTTGATCTTGTAGCATTTAAACAAAAGGACAACGGATTGGAGCATGTTGCATTGGTTAAAGGCGAGTGGGATGAAGATGATGAGGTATTGGTTCGTGTTCACTCGAGTTGCCTAACCGGAGATGTTTTTGGCTCTTGTCGTTGCGATTGTGGTGAGCAATTGGAAAAGGCCATGCAGTTAATTGAGAAAGAAGGTAAGGGTGTCATTGTATACATGAATCAAGAGGGAAGAGGTATAGGATTGCTCAATAAATTAAGGGCGTATAAACTCCAAGAGCAAGGCTTAGACACAGTAGAAGCCAACTTGAAATTGGGATTCGGCATGGATGATAGAGACTACGGGATTGGCGCTCAAATACTCAGAGATTTGGGTATACGGAAAATGAAATTAATGAGTAATAACCCAAGAAAACGTACGGGTCTTATTGGATATGGTTTAGAAATTGTAGACAATGTGCCTTTGCATGTTCAGCCTAATCCACACAATGCGAAATATCTCAATACCAAAAAAGAAAAAATGGGTCACACATTAAAAAACGAATGAATAATGCTGACAATTAATCCAAATGAAATTGAAACTAGATTCCTTCATCAATATCTGATTGGAAGTGTAGGTCCAAGACCTATTTGCTTTGCGAGTACAGTAGACCGTGATGGCAAGCCAAATCTTGCACCGTTTAGCTTTTTTAATGTTTTCAGTGCAAATCCCCCGATTTTGGTTTTTGCGCCTAATAATAGTGGAAGAACAGGTGAACCCAAACACACTTTTTTAAATGTGAAAGCCGTTCCTGAAGTGGTGATCAATGTGGTAACTGCTGAAATGGTTGAGCAGATGAATGTAGCGGCGGCTCCATGGGAACAGGGTATTGATGAGTTTGAAAAAGCAGGTTTTACTCCTGTTAAAAGTGATTTGGTTAAGCCGTTCAGGGTGGCGGAAAGTCCTTCCCAGATAGAATGTAAAGTATTGGAAATAAAAGAAATGGGAACTGGCGGAGGAGCTGGAAATTTAGTGATATGTGAGGTTTTGAGAATACATATTAAAGACGAGGTTCTCACGGATGAGCAAAAAATAGACCAGAGAAAAATGAATTTGGTTGGTCGCCTTGGAGGGAGCTGGTATTCTAGAACGGATAATAGTGCTTTATTTGAGTTAGCACAACCGATGAAACCAACCATTGGTTACGACGCGTTGCCAAACTTCGTGAAGGAGTCGAATGAATTAACAGCTAATGAGTTGGGTCAATTGTGTGGTGTATTAAATACTCCTGAAAAAGATGCATCCGCTACCGACACCGTTTCCACATGTAACTGGTTGATGGTTAAAAACCTGATTTCGGAGGGAAATGTGGAAGCCGCTCTTACTTACCTCCTATCGATTTCAATGTCTTAAAATCGTTGAAAGACTGCATCTTCGGGCCTATCGTTGTATCTTCGCGCCCATGAACCTCGCAGATAATATTAATAACGAAATTAAAACGGCTATGAAGGCCAAAAATGCGGATCGTTTGAGAGCGCTCAGAGGTATAAAGAGTGCTTTTATGCTGTTGCAAACTTCTGATAAAGCGGATAGCCTATCGGAGGACGATTATCAGAAGGCACTGAATAAACTTGCTAAACAACGTAAAGATTCATTAGAGGTGTATGTGCAGCAGAATCGTGAGGATTTGGCATCTGTAGAAAGAGCCGAGCTCCTGGTAATTGAGGAATTTTTACCTGAACAAATGGGTGAAGAAGAGGTTCGAAAAATTATTGAAA
>JAYYCN010000203.1:0-8933 GCA_036161795.1 Bacteroidota bacterium | reverse complement strand
CACGAATAAAAAAAGCTCCAGCATTGGAGCTTTTTTTTGTGGGCCCACATGGACTCGAACCATGGACCACCTGATTATGAGTCAGGTGCTCTAACCAACTGAGCTATAGGCCCTCCTCGAAGGACTGCAAATATAAAGCCTTCCTGTTGAACTTGTCAATCAATTGTTTCATCTTTTAAAAATACAGAAAACCTACCTCGTATGGAGTTGTTCTAACACTACGAAAAAAGCCAAACCTAAACCATCGTGATACCCATTGCCTTCTCTCCCATCTACAAATATGAACTGCCCGAAGGCCATCGTTTCCCCATGGAAAAATACGAGCTCCTTCCACAGCAATTAATGCTAGAAGGCACCATTTCCGAAGACCAGTTTTTTCAACCTACACCTTTGAAAATGGAAGAACTCGTATCTACACATACAACTGAATTCCTTGATAAACTTGAACAGCAAACACTAAATTACCACGAAATACGCAAGATCGGGTTTCCCATGAGACCAGAATTAATCATCCGAGGAAAACACATTGCAGGTGGCACCTATCAAGGAGCGTTAATGGCATTGAAAAACAAAGGTGCCGCCATGAATATCGCCGGAGGAACCCATCACAGCTATGCAGATCACGGAGAGGGGTTTTGTGTGTTTAATGATATTGCTTTGGCCTCCAATCTGTTGTTGAATACTGGGCGAGTAAAGAAAATTCTCATCGTTGACTTAGATGTGCACCAAGGAAATGGGAATGCACACATTTTTCAGCATGACCAAAGAGTATTCACCTTTTCCATGCACGGCGAAAAAAATTATCCCCTCAAAAAAGAACAATCCGATTTGGATATTGGGTTACCCGACGGAATGCAAGACAAAGATTATCTTCAAATTCTATACAGCAAATTGCCTGAATTGATTCAGTTGGTTGAACCAGATATTATCTTTTACCAAAGTGGTGTAGATATCATCGAATTCGATAAATTAGGAAGATTGGGTGTATCGATTGATGGATGTAAAAATCGGGATCGCTTTGTTTTTGAGCAAGCGCACATCAACCAAATACCAATCGTAACGAGTATGGGTGGGGGGTATTCCCCAGAGATAAAGCATATCATTGAAGCCCACGCAAATACTTACCGTGAAGCCATGTATTTCTTTGGATAAAATGTCCTACGGCTGAATTTCTAATTTCAACACTTCTAGACCACTATTCTCGCGAATTTTTAGTTTAGTTACTTATTAACGGATATTTAAATTGCCTTTTTGAGTCGGACACAATTAATGTGTAAACACCTGAAGTAAGATTAGCTTCTATCTTATACGTTGAAAGTGTAGAAACTGACTTTTTCCAAACTTGCTTACCGGATAAGTCGACAATCATTATTCCAACGTCGTTCATAGGCTCGTCAACCGTTAACATCCAGTATTGGTTACTCGGATTCGGATATAGTCGAACTCCCATTTCACTAAGTTCTTTATTACTCGTATAGGCAAACACTTGGCAGCGGCTGGTATCGATACATTTACCTTGTGTTATTTCCACTGCAAACTCACCATTTCCAGAAGCGTCAAAGTAAGCAGAATTTGCGCCATCAATTGCCGCATAGTTATCGTTACAATCTAACCACTGAAACGTTGTCCCTGCATCGTCTTTGGCATCTGCAATGAGGGTATTCCAATCCCTAGATACTTTTGGATTGATATTTATTATATCCACGTTAATTACGTAATTTATACTATCACAACCGAGGCTTGATTTAAGTAAATCTGTCGTTGGACCTGATTGGGTAATTCTCTTACCCGATGGCGTAATATATTCACCACAGCCCGTAACATCCAATTTTTCCGTTATGGATTTAATCAAAGTAAGGTTGATGGTTAAGAAGCTATCACAAAATTTTGAATTCGCTCCATACAGCGTATCAGTGTACTTACCTGATTCGGTATACACCCTACTTCCGCTCGGTGCCTTGTAACTTTCGCAAGCGGTAATATCTGTCTCACCATATGTTTTTGCAGATACCACGGTGTATGTAATCACAGAATCACAACCCACTGAGTTCATAATCGTATCATAATAGATTCCCTCTTGTTTATAGGTAGTATTCTTGTCGCTCGGGGATACTACAAAACGGCAAAAGTCTAGGGTTTTCTTCGCATATGTAGGATATAAGATGGTAACATCATGTAAAATGATACTATCGCATCCAGCCCATGCCGTGAATGTATCACTATATATCCCTGATTTGGAAATCAACTTACCAGAGCCATTAAGACTTACTGAATTACACTCTTTGTAAGTTATCCTTTCGATGGAAGGACGTGTTATGGTGAGTTCAAGATTGACCAGACTATCGCAACCCAAATAGTTTTTGAGTCTTTCCTGATATTTGCCGCTTTTTCTGTACCACAAACTTTTATCTGCTAAGCTTCTAAACGAATCGCAAGCGACCCTTTTGATACTTGTGGAAGTAGACTTTAGAATAGTAACCTCTATTGTAATCACCGAATCACAACCACCTTTGGAGTAAATGGTATCCATATATTTCCCAGTCACGTTTACTGATCTTTTCCCAGAGGGTAATCGATAAAAATCGCAAGCCGTAACCTTATCTTTACCATAAACTGTTGAGTCACAATACGATCGACCAATGACGAAGTTTGATGTTTTCCCCGTAAGAGTTAAATTTCCTATTGTTCCATCGTTCCCAGATGATGAACCGTCCTTAACCGTACTTATCTTGGAATTATTTTGATACGGAGTTCCATCTTCATAACTCAACTGTAGTAATAATCCGGGTTCGTTAGAAGGGTATGTTGTTACCATTCCTTCTTGTATTTCTTTTAAGGATCGCGCGTAATTCCAAATCCGTGTTTCCTCAATGATGCCACCATAACCAGTCTGGGGGTCTCCTACCCAAACATCAGTTGAAGTAGATGGATAACTCAGCGCACTTATTTTAGTTTGTGTAGAATCTAATATTTGTCCGTCCAAATAAATCCTCAGATATCTACCATCATACGTACCAGCGAGGTGATGCCAGGTTGTATCTTTTAAAACCGCCTTTGAAATGACCAGTGAGTTCGTATTTGACCCATCGCTGATATCAAAATGAAGCTCTTTCGAGTTGCCTGTTCCGAATCTATAAATATCATCTTTCTGCCAAATAAGTGGTGCACAACTCGCACAAGGGGAGCTGCTAAAATTATCTACCCAAATCCATGTTTCGAGTGTAATCTTTTTTGGACCGCACAAATCTTTGTGCCCTTTGATTTGAACATAGTCATCGGTTCCATCAAAATGCAATGCCGTCGACTGAGCAAAGACACTGCAAAGTGAAAGCGAACTTATAAGAAGTAGTAAAAATTTCTTCATACGCTTGAGAATTTAATTTCTAAAATTGCGAAAAATAATTTTTAAATCAAAACCAAACCTAATACAAAACAAAGATTTTCAATTAAATACAAAAAAATAATAACTGAGTTATAAAATTACAACCTCAATTTAGAGAAAATCGAATAGGTAATCTAAATCTAATATTAACAGGCTTTCCGAACTGTTTTGCTGGAAACCAATCACCCGAAGTGCGTTTGATAACACGCACGGCTTCTTCATCAAATTCTGGGCATGTTTTATGTTTATACAAAGGCTCTACATCTTCAATCTCACCGTCTTTCGTTACGATAAATTGAATCATTGAAATTCCCGATATACCCAAATCACGGCAACGATTCGGATAATTTACTTTTCTAGCGATAAACATATGGAGGCCCATTTCACTATTTTTGTATTGGGCCATTTCTGGTGAGGCAATCTCCTTTTTTGGGGACTCATGAGTGTTAAGATCGGTTGTATCGGATTGAGAAACTGTGCTTCCAACAAAGAGCAAAGACACTAAAAAAGTAGGGCGAATCGCATATTCAAACATACATTATTTATGGCCATATGACTTAGAAATTTGATAAGCCCAAGAAATGATAGTAATTTGTTGACATGGATCAACCTACAATCAATATACCCGAGTTCAAATTCCCTAAAGTTGGTGTTTGGGCATTTATTCTAATTCTCGTTTTTATCATCATCTTATTCCGATCCGCGGTTACGATCGATTCTGGTCACGCAGGAGTCATTTACCGTAAGTTCGGTGGTGGTGTAGACACAGAAACAACCTACGGAGAAGGTTTTCATATTATCGCTCCGTGGAATACTATGATTGAATATGAAGTTCGCCAACAAGAGGTGCTTGAAAAAATGACAGTTCTTTCAAGCAATGGTTTGGACATCGTACTAGAAGCGACCATATGGTTTCAACCTAAATACGAAGAGCTGGGTTCACTGCATCAAAAACGTGGACTTGAATACATTGACCGAGTGATTAAACCAGCGGTTCGATCAGCAACAAGAAGTGTTGTGGGTCGATATACACCTGAACAAATATATTCCTCAAAGCGTGATGCCATTCAGCAAGAAATCCAAGTAGAAACAAAAAAGATATTGGATAAACAATTCGTACAACTAAACGACGTACTGATTCGCGATGTTACTCTTCCTCCAACCATCAAGGGTGCTATTGAGCGTAAATTAAAGCAAGAACAAGAGGCATTGGAGTATGAATTCCGTATTGAAAAGGCAAAACAAGAAGCTGAACGTCAGCGAATTGATGCAGAAGGTAAGGCAAGAGCTAACCGAATCTTAAGTCAATCTCTTACCGATAAAATCCTGAAAGAAAAAGGCATCGAAGCGACCAAAGAATTATCCAAATCACCTAATGCCAAAGTCATTGTTGTAGGTAGTGGAAAAGGCGGACTGCCTATCATCCTTGGAAATAATTAATACAAAGAACAGTTCCGTTAATCTTAAAACATTAGCGGAACTTTGTTGTTTCCCTTGAGTGATGAATGATTTAGCGCACCTAAACTGGCGATACGCAGTAAAACGATACGATACAAACAAAAAACTATCTCCTGAAGAAATACATTGCATCTTAGAATCTATCAGACTCACTCCTACTTCATTGGGAATACAAGCTTTTAAGGTATTGGTCCTAGGGCCTGATTCTCCACATCGTGAGGCCATAAAACCCCTCTTGAATAATCAACCACAATCGGTTGAAGCTTCACACCTCTTTATCTTCGCAGCTCACAAATCAATTTCCGAAAACGACATCGAAGAGCACATTCAACGCATTGCCACTGAAAGACAGCAACCACTCGAAGAACTAAGTAAATTTCAACAAGGTATCAAAGGGTTCATCGGAGGATTAGCGGGAGATGGCTTGACAGAATGGGTAAATAAACAAACCTACATTGCATTGGGCATTGCTATGAGCGAAGCCGCTCGTATGAAAATAGATACCACCCCGATGGAAGGCTTCAAGGCTAAAGAGTTAGATTCATACTTTAAACTACCTGAACAAAACCTTGCTTCTACCGTGATATTAGCAGCGGGGAAAAGAGACCATAACAATGATTTCTTGGCGAATCTGAAAAAGGTTCGAAAGTCAGCCGGGGAATTATTTGAAGAAAAATAATTTAATGTTTGCGAGACCCTCTGTAAATGGGTTCGTTTTTAACTTCACGTATGGTGTAATATGTATGTGCATCCTTTGAACAACAAAAAGAATCACCCTGGGTCTCGCATTGATATGGAATTCGTGTAGGCTTTCGTGCAAGTGCTTTTGTGAGTGTCTCCCCATCTTCTCGATACCAGTAAAAGGCTTGAACATAGGTTTTCAGTACAATGTGATGACCATCTGAGCTAACATCACCAGCAACAATTCCGCTGAATGGCAATTGTGCTACTTTCTTCATGGTAGTTGCATTGCCTGTATCGAAGGGATAATCTACGCGATACACCCTGCCTTTAGCTTCTCTTTTTGTCACGACATACATATGGTGATTCCAAGGGTCGATCAACAATGTTTCCGCATCTCTTGCACCATCCGGATAATTTAGAACAATCCTATCTGCAGCATCAGCAGTTACATTATCCGATGAAAAATCAAATGGCTTTTCAGGGAAACGATACACGATAATTTCGGAATATTTACCATCGTTATCTCCTATATCTCCCAAATAGATAAAAGACTGACCGTCGATATCGGGGTCTATGGCAATATCCTCCGAATCACGATTTCCTGAATTTGGCACGGTTATTTGCCCCACATTCTTACCATTGGTATCTAATACAAAAATCCGGTTGTAGTCTCCCCCGTCGTTGTGGGAATACAACCAATCGTTACGGAACGTACAATGAACCAAACCAGAAGCCTCTTTAAGCTGTGTATTTTCCACCGTACCCACTTGTACAATTGGATTAAAATTATTGTTCTTGGATATCCCCGACACACTGTATGAAATCTCCACGTAATCTTCCTTCCAAGGATCTTCATTAACCTTAGGTTCGGGCTGTGATTCCGTTTTACACGAAATGAGTAAAATAAAAATGCAGACGACTGTTTTATACACGGAACTAATTTAGTTCATTTTATGGTTTATCACTATCCGGCATACATCTATTTAATTTCTTAACTTGCAATTTCTATCATGATGCTAAAAAAGACTTGCACTGTTTTATTATCGTTTTTTGGGTTCTTGGGAGCGGCTTTTGCTGCCGACGGAGACACCACTGAAATTATCACTCATCAGGATGTTCTAATCCAAACAAATCCATCAAAAGGCCGAACTGATTATTATGGTTGGGGAGCATTCCCAAAAGAGGGATCATATCAACGGATGTATGCGGAGTTGAGTTTTGAATGCCCCGATGGACTCAGGTGTGGTGAGTGGGACTACCTCAACTACATCTATTTAAGAACGAGAAAGGGAGACCATAACGACACCCTTAATTGGGAAATCATGCGTTTCATTACTCCTTACGGATTTAGTTTCAATAGTCGATGGAAGCACACATGGCGTTTCGATATCACCGATTTTGAATCCTTATTCAGAGACTCGGTTGAAATACAGTACCGTCATACTGGTTACGAAGCCAAAAACGATCGTGGATGGATCATCAATTTAAAATTTGTTATGATCGAAGGCAAACCCGATCGCGAGGTGTTGAATATTTCAAGAATGTACCAAAAATCCGTACCCTACGGAGATGTTGCAAAATTCAGGGATAACACCCCTGAGTTTAATTGGACACCTACGAAAGGAACAAAAACTTCGCGCATAAAAATCATCCAAACCGGTCACGGTATGGACCAACCTAGTAATTGTGCGGAATTTTGTCCGAGAAATAGATTCCTTTATTTGGACGGAAACTGTTTTGATACCTCTTTGGTATGGCGTGCTGATTGTGGAGAAAACCCTGTATACCCTCAAGCCGGAACTTGGATTTACGATCGTTCGGGATGGTGCCCGGGGCAAAATGTATTGGAATATAATGTGGACTTATCCGAAGACGGATCCGAACACACCTTTGATTTAGACATGGAGGCCTACACCAAGACCTCTGGAAATTCCAATTATGTAATCACTGCTTATTTAATTGAATTTGGAGATATTAAAAAAGGGCAAGATGCTAGTATCATTGATATCATTCAACCCAGTACGCATTCTCAACACTTAAGAAGAAACCCTATTTGTTCGGAACCCACGATACTTGTAAAGAACAACGGAAAATCTCCACTCTTCAGTATTGACGTTGACTATGGAGTAAAGGGAGGCAAAAAATCTAGCCACCATTGGGTGGGTGAATTGAGATTTGGTGAAACTACGGAGATTCGTCTCCCCTATAAAATGGATTGGACACCTGTATCCAATCAGTTCGAGGCGAGTATCGTTAAAACCAACGGCCTTAAGGATTGGGATCCTTCAAATAACACATTAGCCGTTGAAATGCCAGAACCCCCAAAATTGATGCCCAATAAAATTATGGTATTCTTCCGCTCGAATAACGCACCCATGGAGAATAGTTGGAAAATTTTTGATGCGGGTGGTCACGTATATAGAGAAAGAAAAAGCTTCCCCACGGCGAATACCCTTTACAGAGATACGGTTGAATTATATAATGGCTGTTTCACCTTTATATTAGACGATAGAGGCACTCCAAACCCAGCCTATCCTCTAAATGAAGATGGCATCGGTTGGTGGGCAAACACCACCGATGGTAACGGTAGCATTCAATTAAGAAGTACAACTGGAAGTATTCTAGCTGCTTTCAATCCAGATTTTGGTTCTGAAGTTCGCACTGAATTCACCGTAGGTTATGCATTAAATCAAGATAAACTAGGATCCAGACCAAGCCAAATGCAGGTCTTTCCAAACCCTGCCACAGATGGATTTATGGTTGATTTACCTAATAGATTTGTAAAAAACCCAAGTCCAAGTTTCTTGGAAGTACTTACCCTAGATGGGCGTAAAGTATACGAGGCGCACTACAGCCATTTAACTAGTAGTGCAATTTGGATTAAATCTGAGTCCTTGAAAGCCGGTGCGTATATCGTAAAATTCCGTCAAAACAACGACCTTTGTGCATCAAAGGTATTGTTGAAATAGTCTTGGAAAAACTACTGATTTTCTCCGCCCCTTCAGGCTCTGGTAAAACAACGGTGGTAAAACACCTAATGGAGGTTATGCCTGAAAAGTTAGGCTTCTCGGTGAGCGCTACTACACGCAAACCAAGACCGGGGGAAGTTCACGGTAGAGAATATTACTTTTTATCTGATGAAGAATTTCGACTCAAGATTGAAGAGGGAGCTTTTTTGGAACACGAAGAAGTGTATTCAGGGATTTTATACGGAACCCTTTGGAGTGAGGTTAAAAGGATTTGGAGCGAAGAACGCTTGGTTGTTTTTGATGTTGATGTGCTTGGTGGCTTGAACCTAAAAAAAGAGTTCGGAGACAAAGCACTTGCCATCTTCTTGCGTCCACCGAGCGTAGAAATCCTAATGGAGCGATTAACCAAAAGAAGTACAGAGGTTGAACACGAATTGGCG
>JAYYCN010000202.1:0-5704 GCA_036161795.1 Bacteroidota bacterium | reverse complement strand
AATTAGAATCTATGGTGCCATCCTCTTTTTTAGGAGTTTCTGGAATCTTAATTAGTTTAAGCGCGTACAAGAATCGAGCAATCATTGAATTTGGATGCTGGCTGATAAAAACACTATCGTACGCCGTTTTTTCCTTTAGCAATTCGTCTTTTACTGGATTCCATTTGGCGAGATTTTCTTCGGATGAATCTTTCTTGATTTGTTGGTCTACTTCGATCAATTTCTCAATGATGTCGGTTTTGGATAATTGATAATTAATGAACCATTCATTCTCATCGGAGCCAATGGTTTTCATTGTTTTATAGTAATTGTGCTCTGTCCAAGAGGTATCTCCTTGTAAAGTAAAGTCTTGATCATCACCTATTAGGAATTCGAAATAATCTTTCTTTTGGGGCAATACGAATAGATACATACCTCTTTGCAGTAGACGATTACCATTAAATTCAGCCATGCCCTTCTTTCCTACAATGGCGGTATCACGGAGATATTTTCCACCTATGTGGTGATCTGCTAGAAAAACCATCTCACCTGCTTGGAGCCCTTTTAATTGAATTTTGATAGAGTAATCTCCGGCAGTTCGACCATCCCAAGGTTTTACTTCTTTGATCTTTGGATAGTCACCGACGAGGCTCACTTTATTTACCTCATAAGGTCTTTCGTAAGAAGTAATTTGTGCAATTATTTGACTAATAGTTAAGGTTGTAATGATTAGGGTTAATAGTCTCTTCCGCATTTGCATATGATTTGTGTAAATTTATAACAAAATTCATACCAATGAATTCTATCGACCCGAAAAATCAGGACTTCTTCGAAAGGGTTTTCGATGTAGTGCGACTCATACCCCATGGAAGGGTAAGTACTTACGGGGCAATTGCGGCTTATCTAGGTGCCAAACGTAGTGCCCGTATGGTGGGATGGGCAATGAATCTTAGTCATCAGGTAGATGATGGAATTCCGGCCCACCGGGTGGTAAATAGAGTCGGTCTCTTAACAGGAAAGCATCACTTTAAGACGCCTTCCACTATGAGAGAAAAATTACTGCAAGAGGGAATTATGTGCGATGAGCACGATCAAATTGTTAATTTTAACGAGGTCTTTTGGGACCCTTTTTCTTTGGATAATCTTTGAATAAACCCCACCATTGGGTTTTAGGATAAGGGGCATGTACCTTTACTGAGGGTTGGTCTTTTACAATATGAGGCGTGATCAAGGTTTTAGCGTGTAAGCCTATAGACCTATCCGGAAGAGGATTCTTTGCGCCATACTTTAAATCACCCAAAATGGGTGAGCCCATCTTGCTAAGTTGCGCACGAATTTGATGAAACCTACCTGTTTCTAGGGTTATTTCATATAAATATCGACCAGCAATATTGGAAAGGAGTTTGTAATGCAATACCGAATGTTTCGCTCCGCCTTTAGGTTTAACATATGCGTGTGCACGGTGGGTATTGCTATCCTTGTTAAGGTAATGTTCCAGAGTGCCTGTTTCTGATTCTAATGGATTGGTGGTAAGTGCGTGGTATATCTTAGTATTGCGTTTCTCTTTAAAGATTTCGTTTAAACGAGATAAAGCTTTTGATGTTTTTGCAAAAAGAACAATTCCGCTAACAGGCCGGTCAATTCGATGCACCAAACCTACGTAGGCAGCTCCAGGCTTTTGATATTTTACGCGGATGTATTCCTCGACCATTTCAAGAAAATGTTCATCACCTGTAGAGTCACCCTGTACGGGGACCCCCGCTGGCTTATTCGCAAAAAGTAGGTGATTATCTTCCCATAAAATATCCATAGTGCAAAGGTAATGCGAATTTTACAGCGGAATTAGAAAGTTCTCATTGCTCAGAGGAAAGAAGTCCTATTTTTGCAAACCCTTTTGACGCTAGCCTCAGAGATATACCGTGATCATCTAAAACAGATTTTCAAACTTTCGTACCCAATAATACTAGGTCAGTTAGGTTTGGTTTTGATGGGAGTCGCTGACACCATCATGGTTGGTAGGCTGGGTGAGGATGCCCTAGCAGGAGTCAATCAAGGGAATAGCTTGTTTTTCATGCTCAGTGGTTTAACCATTGGTGTGCTATTCGCAGTAAGTACGTTGGTGAGTATTAAAGTGGGAGAGAAGAATGAAAAAGGTGGATTCATCATTTATCGAGCAGGGATTTATGTTAGCTTGATTTTATTTGTGTTTCAATTTGTATTGCTCCTCATACTGCAACAGCATTTTGAATGGCTCAAACAGTCGGAAGCCGTAAATATAATTGCACCTAAATACTTGTCTGTGGTTTCATGGTCGGTATTGCCAATGTTGCTTTTTCTTAATGCTCGGCAGTACACCGATGGGTTAGGACATACTAAAATATCCATGGTATTGACGCTCGCTGGTTTAATCGTGAACGTCATTTTAAATGCGATTCTAATTTATGGCTTTGGACCGATTGAGGCTATGGGATATATGGGTGCGGCTTGGGCAACGTTGATTTCAAGAGTATTCATGATGCTGTCAGGTTTGTGGTATGTGCGGTATGCTCGCTTTATGAAGCAATTTCTTCCGGATGAAATGCCGAATCTTAAACAAGTTTGGCAGGAAACACTCGGTATTTGGACGTTAGGTATACCAACTGCTTTGCAAACCTTTGCTGAGTGGGCCTGTTTTTCTCTATCTGGTATCATGGTTGGTTGGTATGGTTCGGTTCAGTTAGCCGCACATGCGGTAGCATTGAATGCCGCTTCTGTAACCTATATGGTGGCAAGTGGTTTTGGTATTGCCGGTAGCATTATGGTGGGTAATGCATATGGAGAAAAAAGCAGGGTTAAGATAAAACAGGTGGCTCATGCTACATTCTTTTTGTTATTGGTATTTGAAATAATGAATGCCGTAGTATTCATTTTATTCCGAGAACAAATTGCCAATTTATACGGGGTAGGAGAGGAAGTTATGCCTTTTATACTACCGCTTTTTGTACTAGCCGCAATCTTTCAAGTGAGCGATGGGATTCAAGCTGCAGCTATGTCTATGTTACGAGGAATTAAAGACGTGATTTGGGCAAGTGTGATAGCGGTTTTTTCTTATTGGGTGATATCGATACCGGCCTCTTATTTATTGGGAGAAACGGCAGGGAAAGAAATATATGGAATTTGGTTAGGTTTTACGATAGGGCTTATTGTCGCCTCTTTGTTAGGGGTATACCGATTTTATCAAAAAAGTGCAAGACTCACATTTGATGTTTAACTTGCCCTCATGATTTGGAGGAGTGTTTTATCGGTTTGTTGCTTTTGTCTCTTTGTTCATTTAGGATATACGCAATCAACACCATGGGATAAACGAGTAGAAGCGAGTGTGGCCCCACAGATTTCAAATCGTTTGCTATTGGGGGTGAATCCACAAACTGATTTAGGGTACACTGAGTCGTTATTGGAAGATTCGTTTCGAATTGCTGACGATGGTCAAAACGGAGTTTCGCTTTCAATGGGTATACTTTTTCAGAGAGAAAGGGGACGTGCGTGGAAAGCTAGTTTTGGATATCAGTGTTGGGGTTTTAACCGAGTGAAGGAAAATAATATGTACCGATACCAACCACATCCTGATTTGCAGATTTACAGTCATTTAGCTGAAGGACCGATGCAACGTTTGGTTTATCAATTCCAACAGGATTATTTAGAGTTGAAAGTGGATCGTTTTATTAGGTTGGATGGGGTGAAAATGCAATTGCCAAAAACAGAACTATATCTCACTTGTGGGGTGTCTGTGGGAGTATTAATCACCGATAGGGTTAGAATTAAAACCCAAGGATTTTCTTTAGAAGAAGGAACTGAAGTTGACGTTTACGATTATACGACTTCGTTTAGTGAATCAGGTGATTTACTGATCAATAAGGTAGAGAATCCAACATTAAACGGGTTTGTATATTCAAGTTTACGCGCCGAATATCAACTTGATGAAAAGTTGCGACTATTATGTGAACCAAACGTAGGGATAAGCGTTACGCCAAATTTCACAGGAACACAAACAGCCAACACTATTCGTATTGGCTGTTCTTTAGGTGTGGTTTACCCCGTAGAGTAATTATTTTCCGTTTAATTTCGCTTTGTAGTATTCGCGATTTAGGTTGGCGATTACAGACAATGGAATTTCTTTTGGACATTCAGCGGCACAAGCACCTGTATTGCTACAAGCACCAAATCCTTCGGCATCCATTTGATCAACCATAGCGACTACACGAGCTTCTCTTTCTGGTTGACCTTGAGGTAGTTCAGCTAATTGTGTGACTTTTGCCCCTACAAATAGCATAGCGGAAGCATTCTTACAAGCACTTACACAGGCACCGCAACCAATACAAGTCGCTGCTTGGAAGGCTGTATCTGCTGTTTCTTTGGGTATGAGAACCGCATTTGCATCAACCGCACTACCCGTGTTAACAGATACGTATCCCCCAGAAGAAATGATTCTATCAAATGCACCGCGGCTTACACTTAAATCCTTAACTACAGGAAATGCGTTTGCTCTCCAAGGTTCAACAACAACGGTATCGCCATCTTTAAAACTACGCATATGTAGTTGGCAAGTGGTAACACCCCCTTTTGGACCGTGAGGTCTTCCGTTGATGACCATGCTACACATACCGCAGATTCCTTCACGACAGTCGTGGTCAAAAGCGATAGGGTCTTTTCCGTCTTCAATGAGTTGCTCATTTAATACATCAAACATCTCAAGGAAGCTCATATCGGGATTCGCTTGAACTTTGTATTCTTCAAATTTTCCTGAGGCGTTCTCGTTTTCTTGACGCCAAACCTTAAGATTAATATTCATCGTATTTCCCATTAATTATTTGTAACTACGTTGCTGTATTTTAATATTCTCGTAGTTGAGTTCTTCTTTGTGAAGTTCCCAACCATTTTCTGCTTTATTTTCCCATGCGAAAACGGATAAGTAGTTTTCATCGTCTCTAAGTGCTTCTCCTTCTTCGGTTTGGAATTCCTCACGGAAGTGACCTCCACAACTTTCATTTCTAGAAAGTGCATCCATACACATGAGCTCTCCCAATTCAAGGAAATCTGCGACTCTACCGGCCTTGTCTAATTCAGGGTTAAATCCTGTGTCTGATCCAGGCACGCGTACGTTTTTGTAGAAGTCGTCTCTTAAAGCGCGGATTTCTGCAATGGCTTCTTTCAAGCCTTTTTCATTTCGCGCCATACCACACTTTTCCCACATGATTAAGCCAAGTTCACGGTGGTAGCTTTCAACAGTTCTCTTACCGTTGATTTTTAAGAAGCCTTGAATTCTTTCCTTGGCTCTGTTTTCTGCCTCAACAAAAGCCTCATGATCCGTTGGAATTGCTTTGGTATGAAGTTCTTTGGAAAGATATCCTCCGATCGTGTAGGGTATAACGAAATATCCATCTGCTAATCCTTGCATAAGAGCAGAAGCTCCTAAGCGATTTGCACCGTGGTCTGAGAAGTTCGCTTCTCCTAATGCATATAAGCCTGGAACGCTTGTTTGTAGTTCGTAATCTACCCAAAGTCCACCCATTGTGTAGTGAACGGCGGGGTAAATACGCATCGGCACTTCATACGGATCTTCGTCCGTAATCTGCTTGTACATGTCAAACAAGTTGCCATACTTCTCTTTAATCTTCTCTTTACCTAAACGGATGAGGGTAGTGTCATCTGGGTTTTGAATTCCTTGTTTACTTGCTTCCGCACGTCC
>JAYYCN010000201.1:0-4285 GCA_036161795.1 Bacteroidota bacterium | reverse complement strand
GGCTGGCAAAATGGGGTAGATCAATGGAATTTAGAACGCAGACATGACGGCCAAGCAAACTTTCAGTCAATAATTATTCAAAAGGATTCCTATCATAGAGACGCCGACCTAGATTACGATTGGGGAGGATATGAATATCGAGTAACAGGTAAAGAAAAAATTGTGGGTAGTCAAATTGATTATCAAGCACAAACAGAAAGTAATTGGATTTATTTGATTCAACCTCCTGAAGTATGGGTTCCTGATGCATTTACAGTTAATGATGATGGCATAAATGAGGTTTGGGGAACCTTCCCCGTATTTGTGAAAAATTACCAAATGAAAGTATTCGACCGTTGGGGGAAGAAAATATGGGAATCATCTGCCAAGAAAAAGCAATGGGACGGAGTGTACAATGAACATCAAATACCTGATGGTGTATATGCTTGGTTGCTTACCTTTAATGGTTGGGACGATAAAACCTATCAAAAAACAGGTACCGTGATAGTTTTACATTAATTGGTTCTGCCCAGAAGCCACTCGCTAAGGGATGCCAAAAGGGTTGTATCATAGCCCCACTTTCTAATTTGATCTAAATCTGACATGCTCTTGTTGTAATAGTTTTGCGCACGTTCTCGAATTTGCTCATCTAAATTTATTTCCTTCCAAAAGGATACCACCGCATCGATACGTTCTTGACCCTGCAAACTGAATAGATCACGAGTTCTGACATCATTCATTTCATGGGATTTTATCTTTAACCAGGTGTTTTTTCCTTCCAAGATATCACCTCCTTGTTTCTTACCTGTTTGTTTACCATCACCAAAACTATCCAAATAATCATCCATCATTTGAAAACTCATACCGGTTTGAGTGGCAAAATTATAAAATGTGTCCGCGTGTTCGGGATTTGAATTTGTGCTCAAGAAACCAACTTTTAACGCAGCACCCAATAGAACGGCAGTTTTTTCTCTTATCATTTCGAGATAATCAATTTCTGATACTGGCGTAGATACCATCGCGAAGTCCATATCTTTTTGTTGACCCTCACAAACCTCAGTTGCTGTTTTTAGGTAACAATCGAGGATCTCAAAAGCGTTTTTTCCATTATACTCTCTCCAAAGTTCAATGGTTTTTACGAGCAAGTTATCACCTGAGAGTATGGCTGTTGGTTCGTCCCACTTTTTATGTACGGTAGGTTGTCCTCTCCGAACATCTGCATGGTCCATAATATCATCATGAACCAAACTGAAATTATGAAATACCTCAATCATATGAGCTAAGGGTAGAGCATCCTCTATATTCCCTTTTCCTGATTGACTTCCAATTAGCACAAGGAGAGGGCGAACCCTTTTTCCGCCAAGAGAAAGGATATAATTCATTGAATCATACAATTTAGGTGGATTCCCAGTGAATGGGTTTTTCTCTAAATACTTGAGGTACTGTTTTTGTAAAGCGATGATATCTTGGTTCATTATTCTACTAATATCAAATCAATGGTACGATTTTCGGTATTTGCTTTCTTCACTTTTACATAGAGGTAATCTCCCATTTGGTATGTACGTTTTGATTTTCTGCCTTTTACCTTTCGCTCGGATTCAATGAATTGGAAATGATCAAATCGAATATCTCTCAAGCGAATTAATCCCTCGGCGTGAAACTCACTAATGGTGGCATAAATACCCCATTCTGTGATTCCACTGACTTTGGCCTCGAATAATTGTCCTTCGTATTGCTGCATGAGCTCTGTGAGTTTATATTTTACACTGGCTCTTTCGGCATCTGAAGCCTGTTGTTCACGATTGCTAGAATGTTTTGCAATGGCTTCAATTTCTTCGCTTGTATATGGTTTGGTCGCAAAGTCGCTCTGTAGATATGTAAACAACATACGATGCACTAATAAATCAGGATATCGACGGATAGGAGACGTGAAGTGGGTATAAAAAGGAAATGCCAAACCAAAATGACTCGTTTTCTGACCAGTATATACAGCTTTTGCCATGGTCCGAATGGACATTTGTTGTAGTAGTTCCTGTTCAGGTTTGCCGTTTGTTCTATCTAATAAGGAGTTGAATGATTTTCGAAGAACCTTCTCATTATCGATATGAATAGGGTACCCCATTAATTTACAAAACTTGGCAAACTCAATGAGTTTGTCTGCGGGCGGCTCGTCGTGTGTTCGATAGATAAATGGTGGGGCAGGCGTGCTCATTTTGAAAACATATTTTGCAATGATTCGATTGGCGAGTAACATGAATGTTTCAATGAGTTTGTGCGTCTCGAACCTCGTTTTTTCAATGACCTTAGTAGGGAGATTATTATCGTCTAATTCGAATTTTAACTCCTTGGATTCAAATTTCAGTGCACCATTATCGTACCTGATTCTTTCGTGGTGCTCGGCTATGTTATTGAGCTTTTTAAGTTCTTCGAAATATTCTCCAGACTCCGACATGAGGTTTTCTTGAGCCGACTCGTATGAAAATCGATGATCACTGTGAATCACTCCTTTACTGATCCTATGGTCGATTAATTCGTATTCAGCATTAAAAACCAACACTACCGAAAATGAATATCTATCCACATTAGGCTTGAGCGAACATAAGTCGTTACTCAATTTCTCCGGGAGCATGGGGATCGTCCTATCCACGAGATACACAGAAGTAGCACGTTCTGCTGCTTCCTTATCAATATCGGAGCCCATACTTACATAGTGGTCCACATCGGCTATATGAATACCAATTTCAATATTTCCATTTTTTAACTCATGAAGGGAAAGCGCATCATCAAAATCTTTGGCGTCAACAGGATCAATGGTGAATGTGGTGATGTTTCTAAAATCTTCTCGATAATCGTGAAGGTTAATTTCTTCGTTGATGTTTTTTGCTGCGGTTTCTACATTTTTTGGAAAATGCATGGAAAAACCAAATTCGGATACAATGGCATGCATTTCCGTTTCATGTTCTCCTGGTAAGCCAAAAACTTCTTGAATTACACCGATGGGGTAATTACCATTCTTAGGGAAGTCCACTACCTTTACCTTGGCTTTGTGACCGTCGAATTCTTCCGATACTTCTTCTTTTATTTCGATATCGGGAAGTCCACTTTCTGGAGCAAGCAAATAAGCATTTCCCTCAAAAACATCTAGAGTCCCTGTGATTAATGGTTGAGCGCGTTGAGTGATATTTAAGTCTTGAAGATCGAGTCGTTTTCCTCTTTGTGAGTAGCTTATTTCAATAATATCCCCAGGTAATAGATTTTCGGTGTATCGACCTGGAAGCCTTGTCCAGTCACCTTTTTCGTCTTCAAGCATCCATTCACCCCTTTTATTCACTACCGCGGTACCTTTCAATTGTTTTCCATAGGTTATCGCTTTGAATTGACCTTTCGCTGGTTGGGTAGCTTTCTTTTTGTTAACTAATGATAAAAGGGCCTTATAAACCTGATCTTTTTCTATGAGCGCGTCGGAAGGAATCCTAGCGTATACTCGATTGACGTTTAATGTGCCTTTTCGGGCATCGCTTAAGATCGCATAAACGATTTGTTCAATAAAGGAGAGTTTTTTGTTAGAGCGCAAGAGGGCTATTCGTAATAGTTCAAATCTTTATGGAAGGATTCTTCCACCCGCAAAGTACCCCATATTGCAACAGCTACACAAATAATTCCGACCAACATAGCGGAGTGAATGCTTGATTCAAGTGCTGTTTCGAAATATTCATAACTCCAGGTGATCAATAAAACACCTCCCCTTACAAAATTAGGCACTGTTGCGGCCACCGTGCTGCGGATATTCGTTCCAAACTGTTCACTCGCATTGGTGACAAATAGTGCCCAATAGCCGGTACTTATTCCCAGCAGTAAAGACAATATACGATAATAGTTAGCAGAACCAACAGGTCCATACAAATACAAACTCATGATAATTATTATGCTCACCAAGTAGATTAAGATTACCTTTTTTCGGCTTTGCATCCATTGTGAAAGCAGTCCCGATAAAAAGTCACCAGCAGATAATCCCACATAACTCCACAGAATCAGTTCTTTTGTGGCTACTTGTTCCATTATAGCTTCGCTTCCGGTTATTACGGGTAAGAAACGGTGAGCTAAGGCGATGAGTATACCAACAACAAACCATACGGGAAGTCCAATTAGGATGCACGCTAGGTATTTCAAAAAAGTGTTCTTACTTGAAAATAATTGGAAGAAATTACCGCGTTTAACGCCATCATCGGTTTCGAGCTTTTTAAACATATCGCTTTCAAACGTACCTGCTCGTAACACGAGTAAAACTAAGCCTAATAATCCACCT
>JAYYCN010000200.1:0-4025 GCA_036161795.1 Bacteroidota bacterium | reverse complement strand
TCAATACGGCTGCCATGAATTGAGCAGGGTAATGAGCTTTTAAATACGCAGTTTGGAACGCGATAACCGCATAACAGGTTGAGTGTGACTTATTGAATGCGTATTGGGCAAATTCTTCCCAGTCGCTGTAAATCTTGTGAAGGACATCCTCATGAAAGCCTTTTGCGAGAGCTCCCTCCATGAATTCCCCTTTCAATTGATCAATGATGTCTCTTTTCTTCTTACCCATTGCTTTACGCAGAACATCGTCTTTACCCTTGGAGAAACCAGCCAACTTCTGACTCAGCAACATAACCTGCTCCTGATAAACGGTAATACCGTAAGTCTCTTTAAGGTACTCCTCCATCTCGGGTAAATCATAGACCACTGGTTTTCTATCATGTTTACGATCTACAAATTCTGGAATATACTTCATTGGCCCAGGGCGATAAAGCGCATTCATTGCGATCAAATCCCCGAACTTAGTGGGTTTTAAATCGCGCATATACTTTTGCATACCCGGACTCTCAAATTGGAAAATACCGTTGGTTTCACCGCGCTGAAAGAGCTCATACGTCTTGGTATCTTCCAAAGGAATTTCCTCAATATCTATGATATCACCAGTGGTATCTTTGATTATGGAAATGGCATCTTTGAGAATGGTCAATGTACTCAATCCAAGGAAGTCCATTTTCAGCAAACCAGCATCTTCAATTTGGGTTACATCATACTGAACCTGCATCCATGGAGAATCTTTACTCCTAGCTACAGGGACTAACTCATCGATATCTTGAGATGCAATAATGATTCCACAGGCATGAATACCGGTATTTCGAACACTTCCCTCTAATTTTTCTGCATCGTGAAGAACTTTTGAAGCCTCGTCTGATCCATTGTAAATCTGTTGCAACTCACGGATATTATCGATTTCCTCCGACTTGAGATTCATAGATTCATCTTTTGCTAGTTTCTCGGCCGGAATATGAAATAGCTTGTTAAACTTTAGGTTATTCGGAATGAGTTTCGCCAAACGATCAGTTTGTGGCAATGGATATTGTAAAACCCTACCTACATCTCTAATGGCACTTTTTGCGGCCATGGTTCCGTATGTGATAATCTGTGCAATTCTTCGTTCACCATACTTATTGGCAACGTATTCAATCACTCGATCACGTCCGATATCGTCAAAGTCAATATCAACATCAGGCATACTTACACGTTCAGGATTTAAGAATCTCTCAAATAGTAAATCATATTTAACCGGATCTACATTGGTAATTCCCAGACAATAAGAAACCAATGAACCTGCGGCTGATCCTCTACCTGGACCAACCCATACGCCCATTTCCTTTGCCGCCGTGGTAAAATCTTGTACAATTAAGAAATATCCCTCGTAACCAGATTCACAAATGGTATTGAGTTCAAAATCCAATCTTTCCTGAACATCAGTTGGAATCGCACCTCCGTAGTGCTTTTTACATCCTTCATAAGACAAGTGTCGGAGATAAGCCTTCATATCACTAAACTCCTGTGGGATGGTATAATTCGGCAGGACAATATCACGCTTCAACTCGGGCGATTCAATGCTATCGATTAGTTTGTTAGTGTTTTGAAGGGCTTCTGGGATATCCTTGAATAACTCGGCCATTTCTTCTTGGGTCTTGAAAAAAAACTCCTCATTTGGGAAGCCAAACCTGAAGCCTTTTCCGCTTTCCTCATTGGTTGCTTTAGGAGTCGCTTGAAACTCTGATGTATTTATACAAAGCAAAATATCATGCGCATTGGCATCTTGCTGATCGATATAATGGGAATCATTAGTAGCTATGATGGAAACATTGTATTTGCGGGCAAATTTGATAAGAACTTGATTGACATCTTCTTGGCTTAGCCCTGTATTATCAATGTTTTCTAATCCATGTCGCTGAAGTTCTACATAGAAATCATCCCCAAATAATTGATACCATTCGATAAATAATTTTTCTGCTTCTTCCTCTCCTTTGAATAGGATGGTCTGTGGTATTTCGGCCCCAATGCAACAAGAAGTAGCAATCAATCCCTCGGAATATTGCTTCAAGAGCTCCTTATCTATTCGTGGGTATTTGCTGTATAATCCCTCTAAGTACCCTAAGGAGCAAAGTTTCGCGAGGTTCTTGTATCCCGTCTCATTTTTTGCTAGCAGTAATTGATGGTAGCGTTTATCCTTCTTGCCCTGTCCGAATGTTTTTTCAAACCGATCGCGAACTAGATAGAACTCACATCCAATAACGGGTTGTATACCCTGTTTTGTGCATTGTACATGAAAATCAAAGGCACCGAACATATTTCCGTGATCGGTAATTGCCACTGCAGGCATGCCATCTTCCGCGGCCTTTGACACCAGCTTTTTTACTTCAGCTGCGCCATCCAATAAACTATATTGCGTATGTACGTGTAAATGCGAAAATTGAGGCATATTCTCAAATTTAACGCTTCAGCACCATTAAAAAGTGCGTGTGTAAAAGTTGAGAAAAACTAAGGGATTTCTATGGGTTCAGTTGAAATCTCCTGTGGTGCTTCTTCGTATTCATAAAACACCGTATCGCCAGACAAACCACTTTCTGTATAGGATAAAATCCAATAAGGCTTATCGTATCTGTACTCACCAATTTCCTTTAGCCAACCGGTTTCGTAATAACTCTTGTACGTTCCGTGGTAATGCGACTCTCCAGTTTTTGGATCCGTATACATATTGAACCTAGAAAGCCTTTGTCCATTTGGATAATAATTCTCGGTCCAAATTTCTATGGCATCTTCGTGACGGGTCACGTTCAACAAGGCCCCTTGCTTGTTGTAGGTTACCACCGTTTTAACCGAATCACCCAAATAGTATCGTTTTTCGCGAATACTACTATCCGGTCTGTAAACCACATCAATCAATGCTTGCTTCAAATCCACCAAACTATCCAAAGCGGAAGCGTTGAATTGGTAAGGATTATATCGCTCATCCTGATCCTCGGAATCACAAGAGGTTGCAAAAAGGATTAGCAAGCTCACCATAACAGGAATTACCCCCAATGTCTTATTGAATTTCATATTGAACTCAAAATTACCAAAAAAAGCGACCACTACTCAGGTTTGATGGCTAATTGTCAGCAAATTACTCACACCTACCTTGTTTAACTCTCGCGGAGTGTAATTTCGCTATCTGTGATCGTTAAGGAATTAAAGTTATATCAATTCAAAAATCACGAAAACATTTCATTGTCTTTCGGGGATAAAATTAATGCAATTACTGGATCAAACGGAATAGGAAAAACAAATATCCTAGACGCTATCTTTTATTTGGGCAACACCAAAAGCTATTTTAATCCAAGCGATAAACAAATTATCAGTTTAGGCTGTTCGGAGACCTCCATTTTTGGAAAAGTAATTAAAGACCAGGAATACGAACTTCTGGGAGTTTTTGGAGAAAACAGAAAAAAGATATTCAAAAAAAACGGCAAGTCATACACTCGTTTGGTAGACCATATTGGGTTTCTCCCCTCCGTCTTCATCACTCCTTATGATATCTCCTTGGTATTTGAGGGCTCTGAAGAACGACGACGCTTCATGGACTTTACCATAAGCCAAATCAATAAAGAATATTTAACCGAGCTTATTCAATATCGTAAGGTCTTGGATCAGCGAAATGCCTATTTGAAAAGTTGTGATGGTCGCTCTGTCGATCCGATCTTATTAGAAAGTTTTGATGACAAACTAGCCTACAGCGGGCATGAAATCCAACGTATTCGTACCTCTTTTATTTCTGATTTTCTACCTCATTTTCAACGCATTCATAAAGAGCTAGCTGAAGAAGATACATCTGTGTCCTTTGAGTATTTTTCGCCCATATCGGACCTAAAGTTTCAAGATTTACTTCGAAAAAATCGCGCCTTAGATATAGCGGCACAACGCACCAGCTCTGGAATACACAAGGATGATTTAATTTTTGAAATGGCTGAAATGCCTTTGAAAAAATTCGGTTCCCAGGGTCAAATCAAATCTTATGTAGTGGCATTGAAATTGGC
>JAYYCN010000199.1:0-6275 GCA_036161795.1 Bacteroidota bacterium | reverse complement strand
GATCACTCTTTTCTTCAATGGAATTTAAAATTTGTGGATTCCATTGCTTAGGCTGCACTATCGTTCGTGGGTGAGGATGAAATGTGATCAACATACTTGGGGCATTTTGAGCTTTTGCTCTTTGCACCACTTGCTTTAATACACTTCGATGCCCTTTATGAACGCCGTCAAACGTTCCTTGTGTTACAACAAAACCTTTTTCTGATAGATTATTTAATCCAAAAATGACGCCGCGTTTCACTCGGTGCAAAGTTCGTAATAAACCCTATTTTTGCAAAACATGTATCGCCTTTTCACCCCAATTATATGCGCCTTTGTCTGTTGGATTTCAAATGCGACTGCTCAAAGTGGAGGAACGGGTGTAATGTCTGTTTTTGATCTTCCTTTACATGCTCGATCAATGGCATGGGGAGGCTACCTTTTGGCTTCGCCGCTATCTGATGTACAGTTTGCTATCAATAATCCGGGCCTACTTAACAAAGAACTAAGTGGTCAGTACGGGGCAACATACGGCAGCATAGCACCAGGAGTGAAGCAAGGTGGTATGGCTTATGCTCATACGATTGGTAATCATAACCTTTCTTTACATGCTCAGTATCTAGATTATGGTACCATGGAAGGCTATGATGCAGGGGGGAATTATCAAGGTGTTATCATGGCGAATGAAATGAAATTCACTCTTGGCTACGCGAGAGAAGTAATGCCGCGTTTAGATGTAGGTTCCCAACTCGGTTTTGGATATTCGGTTTTAGGGCCTTACGTCAGCACTGCGGCATTTGTTAACCTTGGAGCTCACTATTCCCGCTCAGATACCGGGATATATTGGGGATTGGTGGTGAAAAATTTGGGAATGCAATTAATCTCCTACCGAGGTGCCGATCGCGAACCCTTACCTTTTAATATTCAATTGGGTGCAACTTATAAGCCTTTACATATGCCCTTTAGATTCCATGTGACGCTGCATACACTTCAAAAATGGGATATAACCTATAATCAATATTTAGGAACGGGTCAACTAGACTTAAATGGAAACCCAATACAAAATGAAGTGGCTTCTTTTGGAGAGAAAGCCATGAGGCATTTATCACTTGGTGGAGAATTGGTCTTGGGGAAACATATAGGTGTTCTAATTGGTTACAATCATCAGCGTCGAATGGAGATGTCGCCTTCTATTCGCGGTGGATTAGCTGGCTTTGGCTGGGGTGTCAGAATCAAAGTATGGAAATATCACCTCACGTACGCGAGCGCAAGTTTATTCCCAGGTCAAAACACCAACACCTTAAGCTTGTCGCTGATTCCAAGTTTTTACAATTAATGACGAAAAAAAAAATTAATATAGCTATCGATGGCTACAGTTCATGTGGGAAAGGAACGCTAGCCAAAAGCCTAGCAAAGAAACTCAATTATATTTTTATCGACAGCGGATCCATGTACCGCGCAGTAGCCCTTTATTTGTTAGAAAATGATGTTCCTGTATCTGATGTTGAACGTGTTGGTAGTGAGCTCAAGGGTATTGAGTTAGACTTTAAGTTTAATCCACAATCTGATCAATTTGAAATACATCTCAATAAACGGAACATATCCAAGAGAGTCAGAGAAATGGATGTTGCAGAGATCGTTAGCCACGTAGCAAAAATTTCAGAGGTGCGTAGTTTCTTAGTGAAAATGCAGCAGGCGATAGGTAAAGATAAAGGAGTAGTGATGGATGGAAGGGACATCGGAACGGTAGTTTTACCGGAGGCGGAGCTCAAAATATTCATGACTGCCTCTGTAGATATTCGTGCCGAAAGGAGATACAAAGAGTTATTACAGGCAGGTAGTGATATCACATTGGAAGAAGTGGCTGAGAACTTATCAAATCGAGACCAAATTGATTCTCAGAGAGATGATAGTCCATTAACCATGAATGATGATTACCGAATATTGGATAACACCGACCTCAATCAAGAAGAGCAATTGGCTATTGCATTAACTTGGCTAGAGGCTTTATCATAACAGGAATACATTAACTTTGTACCATGAGAACAAAACTTGTAGCAGGAAATTGGAAAATGCATAAGAATCTGACGGAAAGTCAGGCGCTGATTACAGAAATCAGAGGCATCGTCAGGGATGAATTTCGTCAGAGTCAAGCGGAAATAGTGGTTTGTCCTACCGCTTTAGCTTTGGCATCTGCTGCTAAACTCGTAGAAGGTACAGATGTACATATCGGAGCTCAAAATATTCACGAGGCAATGGAGGGTGCTTTCACAGGTGAATGGTCAGCTCAGATGCTTTCGAGCATATCGGTTACACATGTCATTATAGGACACAGCGAGCGTCGTCAGTACTTTAATGAAACATCTAAACAGTGTTCATTAAAAATAAAAAGTGCAGTTTCAGAGGGAATCATCGCGCTTTATTGTGTTGGAGAAACGCTTGAGGAGCGAGAGTCAAAGAAACATTTTGAAGTAATAGAAGACCAAATAAACGTGGGTTTGGAAAATATAACAGCAGATGAAATGTCAAAGGTTGTTATCGCTTATGAACCGGTTTGGGCGATTGGTACGGGTAAAACAGCTTCCTCAGATCAAGCTCAAGAAGTTCACGCGTTCATTCGCGCGCAAGTAGAGAAGAAATACGGTAAAGCCATTTCCGATACCATTCGTATTTTATACGGTGGAAGTGTGAAACCAGGCAACGCTGGAGAATTGTTTTCTCAAGCGGATATAGATGGTGGATTAATCGGCGGAGCGAGCTTAAAAGCAAGAGACTTTTTTGAAATAATTCAAGCAGCGGTTTAAAGGACTGTTGAAGGAATGTTCTTAGCTTAAAGCGTTGGGTAATACTCAGCGCTTTTTTTCGTTTTATCTTTACACCCTATGTCACGTTTATTGCGATTTGGCCTCAGTTTGTTTTTGTTGTCTGTGATGCAACTTTCCTATGGTCAAGATGTGAAGAGATTTAGCAATGATCCCGTCATTTTTATTGCCGAATTAGAAGTAAAATATTCTCAAATTGAGGATAGAAAAGTTGTAAAAGAGTTTGAAGAGTTTAAGCTCAATTGGCTCAACGGAAAGTATAATCCAGAACAGCAACGATATCTGATTAAGATATCCAACAAAATGTCGGAACAGAGGATGAATCTAACACCTGCATTTCTACTTTTTTACAAGGACTATACCCAGAGTTTAGACAATAAACGGTTGGAGGAGTGGAAGGCTATCGCAGATCAATTGGTATCCCGAGGGAATTCAGACTTACTATCTTTTTTGAAAGTGACCAACGGCTTGATGTACAAAAACAGATTGTTCGAGCGTGGTGATCGGTTTTGGGAGTTTGACTCTACCGAGTATCATATGAAATTTGAAAATGAGCGATTAGCCATTGTCTTTGATGATGTCTTACTTAGAGGAGTGGCCATAAACGATACCATCGAGATATCTACAAAAGGTGTATGTTACCCTTTGGAACCATTATGGGAAGGAGCTAAAGGTGAGACGAGCCTTTCAAGAAAGTTTCCTAACGAAAATACTAAAATTTCGTTCAAGGAATTCACTATCAAATTGGATAATTTCAGATATTCTGTGGATACAGTGTTATTCCATTATCCAAGATTTTTTGAAACGCCCGTGGCCGGTTCATACAAAGATGAATTACAAGACTTTTTCAATGAAGCATTAAAAAGGAAATCAAAGTTCCCTCAATTTGTGTCCTTCCAAAACGATTTAAAGATCAAAGGTATCGTGGGTAAGCAGTCGGTTTTTACTGGTGGATTCTCACTTTTAGGCAATGTTATTAACACGGCAACAGTAGATGGGAAACCTTCTTACATTGATATTTTCTTTAAGGATAAAAGGAAGTCTACGCTTAAAAGTAAAGGTTTCCGTATTGCTAATGGGATCGCCTCTGCTGAAAAAATTGAGTTTAAAATGTATCTCGATTCTGGCGCAACGATTTTTCATCCATCCATAAATGTGAGGTTCAATTATGCAGAGAATCAGTTAGTACTCGTAAAAGGAGAAGACGGATTAATGCGAGGTGTGTTTGAGGATAATTATCACAATATGAGCATTGATGTACAAACCATGCGTTGGAAAATCGATGAGCCTTTTGTGGACTTTGATAACTTCAACAACGATAAGCCTGCTATTTTCGAATCAAATGATTTCTACCGTCAAATCTATTACGATAAGATACAAGGCGTGTTACCCGCGAATCCTTTAGAATTGATTTACAGATTTTACTTGAGAATGCCCCCAGATCCATTAGAAAGAGATTTAAAGAAATTATTAAAGAAGCTTTACTTGAGTAAGCCCCGAGACAATGAAAGAATTAAGCAAGTTGCAGCGCGCTTATCCCAAAGGAAAAGAGAGCGTAAAGCCAAATATATAACGGCGGAGAGGCGCACCTTTACGTTACAAGAGTACTGCGAATATTATGACTGCGTTCCGAATGCCATGGAGCATCCATTTATTGATTTACACGATAAAGGGTATGTTGTGTATGATTTTGAGAATGACACGGTCAGAATTACGGACAAACTGTTCAACTATATATACTGTAATAAGAAGTCCAAAGATTACGATGTCATTCGATTATCGAGTGTGATTGCTGCTAGACCGAATGCTACATTGAATATTCTATCTAATGAGATGAATATTGAAGGTGTGGCAGCTTTTAACTTCTCCGATTCTCAAACCGTATATGTGGTACCTAAAGAACAACAAGTTAAATTAACGAAAAACAGGACGCTTGAATTTGGAGGAAAGGTGAGTGCTGGACGCTTTGAATTCTATGGAGACAAATACACCTTTAACTACCCAAGATTCGATGTCTATTTTGAGGTGATTGATTCGATGAAAATGTATTTCCCCGATGAGTCTGGAGTACGTTTACGGCCTGTTAAATCTGTGTTTAGAAATATTGGAGGCACCTTGTTTATTGATAAACCCAATAATAAATCGGGTAATATTGATTATCCAGAATACCCCATATTTAAGTCAAACCGCGGAGGAGATATACTTTACGATAAACCGAGCATTCACGGTGGTCAATATTTAGCGGATCGCTTCAAATTTACCGTAGATCCCTTTACCATCGATAGCTTAGATAATTTCACTATTGACGGTTTGAAATTTGATGGGACCTTCTATTCAGCAGATATTTTTCCGGTCTTTAGACATTACGTATACATTCAACCTGATTACAGCTTAGGTTTTGTAAAAACCACGCCTGCTGGTGGATTACCTATGTATAGAGGGAAAGGCAAAGGCGATATGACCCTGAACTTATCCGAAGTTGGTTTTTACGGGGAGACCGGCAGAATTGACTATGAAACCTCAAAAACGAAGTTTTCCAGGATTTTAATGCTTCCTGATAGTACCGTAGGACCGATCAATACCTATGATTTAAAAGAAAACACGCTTTACGCCGAGGCCCACACACAAAATGCAGATCTCACTTGGTTGCCGTACCTAGATAAATACAAGATCACAACCAAAAAATGGCCGATGAAGACTTTTGCTGCTGCACATGATTTTCGAGGTACCACCATACAATCACCAAGGAGACTAATAGGGGATGGCTTATTGAAATGGGATTTAGCGGAGTTTGAAAGCCGAGAAATGCATCTTCAACCGAAAAAATCAGTAGCCCAACGAGCTAATTTGAGGATATATACTCAAGACACCTCGAAGATGGCATTCGCCTCTAATAATATCAATGGTGAAATGGACTTCCAAAGTCGTGTGGGTAGTTTCAGGTCAAATATTCCAGGGCAGATCACCAAGTTTCCGTTTAATATGTACCAAACTAATCTGAGCGATTACACATGGAAGATGGATGCTAAAACGATTTCGGCAAATGTAGGAAGTACAATGGCAGGAATTACTCCTGACTTTATGAGTATAAATGAACGACAAGATAGTCTGCATTTTGAAGGTAGAAAAGGGATATACAGCCTAGAAGATTACACATTGAAAGTTTCGGAAATACCTCATATTGACTTTGCAGATTCGCGTTTGTTCTTATCGGATGGAAAGGTGACAATAAGAGAGCGTGCTAGTATGGATACGGTCTTTGACGCTCGTATTGTAGCCAACAGAAAGGATAAATTTCATAACATCAAAAAGGTTACAGCCAAGATTTTTGGTAAATATGGAATTGGTGCAAGCGGTGAATATCAATACATTTCAAAAACTGGGAAAAATCAGAAAGTCTTCTTTGATAGTATGATTGTAGACCGACGTGATCAATTACTCCATGCTTTCGGAGGGATAAAAGCTGAGAACGAT
>JAYYCN010000198.1:0-11176 GCA_036161795.1 Bacteroidota bacterium | reverse complement strand
GTTCAATAGGGTAGGTTTGGTTTATTTCTGTTTCTAAATCAACACTTGGTGTGGTTGCGCCCAAAACGAAAGTGCCGGTGTACTCCTTAGATTGTACTTGAATACTTTCGATATGCTTGGTCATTTTCCCAGTGCAAAGAATTAATAACCCGGTAGCTAATGGGTCCAAGGTGCCAGCATGTCCAATTTTTTTCGCTTTAATTCCGTATTTGACCTTTTTTACGGCTTGGAATGATGTCCAACCATGGGGTTTGTCAACAAGAATAATACGTGCATTCTCGGGAGCAGGATTATTCATTATTGTAAAATAACCTTCTGAGAATGATGGATTGTATCTCCATTGAATAATTGCAAGGAATAGATTCCCGGAGCAAGGTTTGCTGTATAAAGTCGATAAACGTGTCGGCCTTCATCAACATTAATCTTAACATCGTTCAACTCTTGGTTATAAGGGTTTACAGATGAACCGTTGATTCCAAATAAACGGACAGTTAAAGCTAAATCTGTGGGAGCGTCAAACTCAATATTCACAAATCCATCGGCAGCAGGGATAGGGAATACACTCACTTTTTCGATAGTACCCTGGTTTTTAGGGTCTGCAATTTTAACTCGGGCCAAGTAGGGATTCATTCGATTACTGCGACCGTATGATCCAATCACATAGAAAACACCAGGTTCGTCAAATTTGGATTGGATACCTTCGTAATCTCCCCATCGTTGCATTTCAGGAGCAATACCTCCGTACGAGATTAAGGACCTTCCCTGTTTAATGGTTACAAAATCGGAGTATTCACCGTAACGATTTTGATAAAAAACACCCATTCCTGGAGTATCGGTTAAGCTGCTATATACCGCGGTAGTTATGGTAGAAGGATCGCCGTTCTCCATACTAGCATAGGCCATCGCTGGATAGCCAAACTCTAAATTCGGGTGTGTGTATAGTTCTGCTTTAATTTCAGGGTCGTCAGAAGAAATCCTGTAAATATGACCATGCATGATATGTGCTTCATCAGTTTCGAAATTTCTCGAGTTTTGCATGTACTGAATTCGGTCTCCATTTCGTATGGCTGTGAGTACTCGCGCATCATTGGTGCGCAGTTTATGAGATAAACTGGTATCCGGTTGTAAGGCACTTGGAGGGAAGCCGTACTTTGTATTCGAAGTTAATACCTTCAATTCGTATTTAGCATCGCCGCTTCGCTGTGTATTGGTGATGTGATGAAGAAAGACGGTATCGTTGTTTTCACTATATGGTCTAACACTTAAAAAATAATTATCTGCACCATTCGGCATCGGGCCATTTTGAACTGGGCAAATACTCCAAATGGGTTCATCTTCAAAAAACAGATTATTGAAGAAGTTGGTATGTAAACTATCTCCGTTGTAGCCATCTTCCTTGTTTATCTGCCAAATTACAGCTTCTCTAAATCCTTCTTCCCAACTACTTCCGTTTGCAAGTAAGTTGACGGTGATATACAAGTCTTCTTTGGTTTGAGAAACAATGGGATAGTCACTCCAAATGGTGTCATCCACTGGTTTTCCAGGGATTTTATAAACGTTCCACGGTTCTAGTGGGTCACCAGGTGTAGAGAAACCAACTACAATAAAGCTGGTTTTATCCGTGATGCCATGCATGTACAAGGCGATGAATCGATCAGTGTATGGATCATAGATAACACGAGGGTCATAGTAACGAGTTAGGGGCGGTAAATCATCTACTTTGTTCTGTTGAACAGGGAAATATTGCATAGACCAAGACCTCAAAATCTTACCCGTATCATCGTAAACGTAAATGCGAGTGTTTCGCGCAGAAATGATGGTACCGTCATTGGCAACGGCAATGTCATTATCGTTAGGGGTGCCTGCCCCAGCTGAAAATTGCCCGTCAATTTCTTTTTCAATTTCTGGTTTTAAAAGAATCTGCTCGGTAGGCTTAATGTTGATCTTTCTTCTGATGTTGACCGTCTTGTTCCTGAGCTTGATTTCGCGGAGGCTATCTATTCTATGACGCAACTGCTCATCAATACCTTTGGGTAAAGGCATCTCATGTGGTATTTCTTCATTCGCCTCTTCAACCCAAAAATTTGGAGTAGACCTAGGGTCAAAAGTATTTACTTTGGGGTATGTTAAATCTCTTGTGATATGCACTTGTGCCTGAAGCATGGTGCTTACAGACAGAATAATGAACAGGGTTATAACGCGTGTCATAAACTTCTAAATTACCAAATATTCACCTCGAATTCCAAAGTAATGCCAAACTTTTGACGAATATCTTTTTGAATAGTTTCAGCCAACTTTTTCACATTTCCACCAATACCTCCTCCATAATGAACTAAGACCAGGGCTTGTTTGCTGTGTACTCCAATTGAACCATCACGAAAACCTTTCCAACCCGCTTTTTCAATCAGCCATCCTGCTGGAACTTTGGTGTGTTCTGAGTCTGTACTGTAGCCACGAATATCTGAGTATTTGGTACTCAACTCATGATAAAGCGTGTTGGGAACAATAGGATTTTTAAAAAAAGATCCAGCATTACCAATGAGCTCTGGGTTTGGTAGTTTTGAAGTTCTGATTTTAATTACCGCTTCGGATACGTCCTTTATGCTGGGTTGGTTGATGTTTTTTTGACTCAATACATGTTGAATATCTCCGTACCGGGTATTAATTGCTGGCTTTTTTTGTAATACGAGGGTTACAGATGTGATAAGATATTTTCCTTTATAAGATCGTTTGAAAATACTATCTCGATAGCCAAACTCACATTCGCTGTGCGAGAAGTGGTTGATTTCTCCGGTTTCAAAGTTGAGGGCAGTAAGTGAGTGAAACGTGTCCTTTAGTTCCACCCCGTAAGCTCCAATGTTTTGGATGGGTGCAGCCCCGATACTCCCTGGTATTAAACTTAAATTTTCTATGCCACCCCATCCGTTGTTCACGGCGTGTTCAACAACCGTATGCCATGTCATTCCGGCCCCAAATTGGATACGAATGCTTTCGTGGGTTTCTTTTAAGATGTTTATACCTTCTATTCTATTGATCAATACCTTTGGGATGGCCTTAGTAGTAAACAATACGTTAGATCCTCCTCCTAAAATGCGATGTGGAAGTTTAAAAAATCCCTTCGAATGAAGTTCCAATGCATCTTCTTCGGATTCTATAGTGATGCACTCTTCCGCGATGACAGGAAATCCGAATGTATTGTGATGAGAAAGATTGACTAAATGTTGAATTCTCACAGCGCAAAGAAAGGGGTAAATCTTAAACCCACATATCGCACGCGAGCTTTTTGATGGTATTTTGTTCTCAAATCAAATAAAATCACAATTTTTAAAGGATCCGTGAACTTATTTTTTTGTTACTTTGTTTAATTAATAAGATGAACACTTTGACAAACGCGTTGGTTTTGTTGGGCTTTTTTGCCTTCATGGAGGGAGTTGCTTGGTTTACACATAAATACGTCATGCACGGTTTTTTGTGGATCTGGCATAAATCGCATCATGAGCCTCGTAAAGGGGTATTTGAGTTGAATGATTTGTTTGGCTTTATGTTCGCCATCCCATCTGTCGTTTTGATTGTTCTAGGTTCAGATGGTTTTACATGGCATTTCTTTGCGGGATTGGGTATTGTCCTATATGGTCTGGCCTATTTTCTCGTTCATGATGTTTTTGTACATCAACGGGTGAAGTGGTTAAAAACAACCAATATAACCTATTTCAGAGCCATGCGATTAACCCATCATTTGCATCACGCAGTGCACACCAAACACGGAGCAGAAGCTTTTGGCTTCCTGCTTGTTTTACCCAAATTCTACAGAAGATTTCATGCCAAATAAAACAGTCACCATCGTTGGTGCTGGGTTAGGGTCTCTAGCTACAGCACTTCGCTTATCCTACAAGGGTTACCAGGTAAAGATTATTGAGAAACAAGATAAGGCGGGTGGAAGACTGCATATACTAAAAAAAGATGGATTCACTTTTGATGTGGGTCCTTCATTCTTTTCCATGAGCTATGAGTTTCACGAGTTGTTTGATAGTATCGGAGAACCAATTCCGTTTGAACTAAATGAACTGAATCCACTATATACGGTAAATATACAAGGTCAGGATAGAGTTTTTCAGATTTACAAGGATTTGGATAAACTCGCGGCTGAGTTTAGAGGCATCGAAGATAATTTTGAAACTAAAGTCCGAAAATACCTCAAGGGGGCCAAAGAGATTTTTCACGACACGGAATACCGCGTGGTAAAAAAGAACTTTGATTCTATCGTTGGTTTTTTAGCCTCTATGGCAACGGTTCCTTTAAAACATGCCCCAAAATTGTTTAGAACGTTTTGGGCAGAGCTCGAACGTCATTTTGATTCAGAGGAAGTGAAAATAATTTTCTCGTTGGTGGCTTTCTTTTTGGGAGCTACTCCGTTCAATACCCCTTCCGTGTATAATTTATTAAATTATACGGAATTGGAGCATGATGGTTATTGGAATGTAAAAGGCGGGATGTACAAAATCGTTGAAGGTATTCTACCTCTTTTGGAAAAGAAAGGAGTTGAAATTATTTACAATACCGAAATCGTTTCAGCCCAATACAATAAAAAAGAGCTAGTCTCGGTTACTGATCAAAACGGAGAAGAATACACCTCAGACTTATTTGTAATCAATGCAGATGCAGCTTGGTTCAGGGGTAAATTCTTAGACCGACCTAAATTCTCAGAAGAGAAATTAGACAAATTAGAATGGACACTGGCACCATTTACCATTTATTTGGGTGTGAAAGGTAAAATTGACGGCATTCATCATCATAACTACTTCTTAGGGAATAACTTTAGAGACTACGCCGACACAATTTTTAGAAGTACTGTAGCACCGGAAAAGCCATAATACTATGTAAATGTGGCATCCAAAAGCAATGCAAATTGTGCCCCAGAAGGATGTGAGAATTTGTTCATTATGTGTCCCGTTCCCGATTTAAGAGTTAAACCAGATTGGAGTGATGCGAATCATTTAGTGAATGAAATTATTGATGACTTGGGAGAGCGTGTGGGATACGATATCAAAAACAATATACTTACTCAAGTTGTTTATACTCCGGAACATTGGAAGGATATGTTCAACCTTTATAAAGGAAGTGGATTGGGATTGGCGCATGGTTTAAACCAAATCGGAGCATTTCGACCCTCAAATAAAGATGAAGAGTTGAATAATCTGTACTATGTGGGTGCTAGCACACTACCTGGAACAGGGCTCCCAATTGTGGTAATAGGTTCAAAACTGGTATTAGAAAGAATAGAAAATGAGCATCCAACTGTTTGATAAGACGTCGAATGACTTAAGTAGAAGGGTTTCGTTAAATTACTCAACCAGTTTTTCATTGGGTATAAAATTATTATCCAAAGAATACCGGTGGGCTGTTTTTGCAACCTATGGTTTTGTTCGCTTAGCGGATGAAATCGTAGATACCTTTCATGGTTTTGATAAAGCACGCCTGTTAGCTGATTTCAAAGCACAAACCTATCAATCCATTCGAGAAGGAATCAGTACTAACCCAATTTTGCACTCATTTCAACTTGCGGCAAATCAGTTTGGTATTACAGACGACCTAATTGAGCCTTTCTTCCAGAGTATGGAAGAAGATTTGCATACCAACACACACAATCAAAAATCTTATGATGAATATATATATGGTAGTGCGGAAGTAGTGGGTTTGATGTGTCTGAAAATCTTCTGTAAAGGAGACCAGAACCAATACGATAATTTACTTCCATACGCTAGGAGTTTAGGTGCGGCTTTTCAAAAGGTGAATTTTTTGAGAGATATCAAATCGGATATAGAAGAAAGAGGTCGACTGTACTTCCCAAATATTGATTTTAACAATTTCTCCGATGCTGACAAGTTGCACATCATTGAAGATGTAAAAAAAGATTTTGAGCACGCCTATATTGGAATTTTAAAGTTGCCTATAGGAAGCCGTCTTGGCGTTTATACCGCTTATATTTATTATTTGAAGCTGTTACAAAAAATCGAGCGAACTACCGCATCAGAAATCATGAACCAACGGATTCGCATCCCAAATAGTCAAAAAATTGTACTGTTGGCTCAAAGCTATGTTCGTGAGAAATTGATGTCGGCTTAAGATAGCTCTTATCCGAATATCCAACTGAACACTTCATCCACTCGACCGAACGAGTGGATTTTTATTTTACGTTTAGGGTTTTCTGGGATCTTACAATATTTTGAAACAATCATATCAGTGAAGCCTAATTTCTCTGCCTCTGTTATTCGCTGTTCCACTCGTTGAACCGCTCTAACTTCTCCTGATAAACCCACTTCCCCAGAAAATACATACCCTTTAGGAAGCGATAAGCCCTGATAGCTGCTCATGATTGCAGCCATTAAAGGTAAGTCGAGTGCGGGGTCTTCAAGCCTTAAACCGCCAGCAAGATTGACGAATACATCGGATTGCCCCAGTCTAAAGCCGCAACGTTTTTCAAGTATGGCAAGCAACATATTGAGCCGTCGGATATCAAAGCCTGTTGCTGAGCGTTGTGGTGTACCGTAAACTGCTGTACTGACCAAAGCTTGAACTTCTAGAAGTAAGGGCCGGATGCCTTCTAATACACATGCAATTCCAATACCACTTAGCGTTTCTTCCCGTTGTGCAAGCCATATCTCAGAAGGGTTCTTAACAGGACGAAGGCCTGTTCCCAGCATTTCATAGATTCCAAGTTCTTGCGTGCCGCCAAAACGATTTTTTAAGGTACGTAGGATGCGATAAACATGGTGTCTATCACCCTCAAATTGCAACACGGTATCTACCATGTGCTCCAGGATTTTCGGGCCAGCGATAGAGCCTTCTTTAGTGATATGTCCAATCAAAAAAATTGGGGTGTCGGTTTCTTTGGCAAATTGTAAAAGCTTGCCGGTACATTCTTTGATTTGCGAAATACTTCCGGGGGTAGAATCAAGTTGATCACTGTACAATGTTTGAATAGAATCAATGATCAGTACCTCAGGCCTATCTTGGGTTGTATGATTTAGGATATTGTCCAATAAGGTTTCGGTAAGGACCTCACACCTCAGGTTCTTTATTCCAATTCTTTCTGCACGAAGTTTTATTTGTGATTCGCTTTCTTCCCCGCTGACATAAAGCACTTTGGAATTAGATTCCAGCGCCATTTGGAGTAACAATGTGCTTTTGCCAATTCCTGGTTCTCCACCTAATAGAATAACAGCGCCAGGAACCAGCCCGTCCCCAAGAACCAAGTTCAGTTCACTATCGCTGAGGGTTATGCGTTCATTTTCTATAGGTTGAATTTCCTTTATGTTAACGGGAGATACTGTCTTACGGTTGGAGGTTGTCCATGTGTTGACCGTTTTGCTCGGTTTTAATTCTTCTATCAAGGTGTTCCATTGAGAGCAACCAGGGCACTTGCCAACCCATTTGGGTGACTCGAAACCACAAGATTTACAAAAGAAAGCAGTTTTTTGCTTTGCCATACCTCAAAGATAGAGGATTCAAATAGCTGCAAATAATGCAATTTTTTCTGTCCAGATAATCTACAATTAAGTCTAACACAAAACCGTTAAATCAGAATAATTATCAATAAGTAGTAATTTTGTACTCCAAATCATGACAAAAGAAATGATCACCATATACGCAGAGGCTACGCCAAATCCAGAGAGTATGAAGTTTGTAGCGAGCAAAATGCTACTTCCAAACGATTCTGCGGATTTTAGAAATAAGGAAAAAGCGGAGAATTCACCGTTGGCAAAAGCCTTATTTGAAATGGGTTTTGTAGAGGGTGTTTTCATAATGAATAATTTCGTTAGCGTCACAAAAAATAGCGAGTACGAATGGTTTGACTTAATTCCAGACCTTAGAAGCTTTTTTGCAGAATGGATAGAAGATGGTAAGGAAATTGTTTCTCCATCAAAAGAATTGTCACCTGAGCAAGAAACCGAAATTGAGCGCAAAATCAAACAGCTTCTGGAAGATCACGTAAAGCCAGCTGTTGAAATGGATGGTGGTGCTATAGATTTTAAGAGTTTTGAGAATGGAGTGGTTACCGTCGAGCTAAAAGGTAGTTGCAGCGGATGTCCATCTTCTACTATGACATTGAAATCGGGTATTGAAAATCTGTTGAAGAGAATGGTGCCCGAAGTTGAAACTGTAGAAGCATACGGAGTTTAATTTCAATTTTTCATCTTAGGATTTCCCATTTCTAGGGAAATAGCACATATTTGTTAGAATAACAGTTTGACAATATGGAATCTCTTGCGGAACAAAGAATGCAAAACGACCCAGTGTTTAAGTCGTTGCATGAATTCTTTTTAAATTCAGCTAAGAATATACACAATCCTCAAAAAACTTTTTTAATGCGCAAGGAGAAAGGTGCATGGAAGGAGTATTCTTACGCTTATCTCATTGAGGAAATTAATAAATTGGCTTCTTTCTTTATTGAAAGTGGCTTAGAGAAAGGGGATAGGGTAGCGATTGTACTTGATAACTGCCCAGAGTATTACATCATGGACCAAGCACTACAAAAAATTGGATTGGTGAATGTGTCTATTTATCCCACATTAACACCAGAGGAAACCAAGTTTATTATCAATGATTCTGGTTCGAAAATAGTTATCGTGGGTAACCCATTCCTTCTAAAGAAAGTACAAAAAGTAGAAGCAGATTGCCCCACATTAGAACAAATTATTTTTGTTCCTTCTGATAAAAAAGAGGAGGGTAAAGTGATCAACTATGCTACTGTTTTAGAAAAAGGAAATTCATCATTAGCCACGCATAGCGAAGAGATTGAAAACCGGTTTTCTCAAGTAGGAAAAGAAGACCTAGCTACTCTTATTTACACGAGTGGTACAACAGGCGTACCGAAGGGAGCTATGTTGACTCATTATAATTTCATGAGTAATTGCTACGATGCAAAGGAGCTTTGTCCGGCAATAATGGAGACCGATTTGTACCTGTCATTTTTACCTTTAAGCCATGTCTTTGAGCGGATGGCAACCATGTATTTGAGCACCTACGTGGGAGCGGCGGTAGCCTTTTCTGAAGGTATAGAGAAAGTAGCATCAAATATTTCTGAAGTTCGTCCAACCGTTATGGGAACCGTACCTCGATTATTAGAGCGTATCCATGATAAAGTAATTAAGAATGCAACCGCGGGAGGGGGAATTAAAGCAAAAATCTTCCTATGGTCTGTAGGTATAGGTGCCAAAGTGAGAGAAACGAGAGATAACGGAAAAGAGCCAGGCGGTTTGTTAGCGATTAAAGCAGGAATAGCGGAAAAACTGGTGTTTTCAAAGATTAAAGCTAAAATGGGCGGTCGAATGAAAATGTTTGTTTCAGGCGGTGGTGCTTTACCTAAGCATGTTGGAGAATTTTTTGCAAACCTAGGTCTCAAAGTCCAAGAAGGTTATGGCTTGACAGAAACATCACCATTTTGTACAGTTAATGAATTTGAAAGACAGGTTTATGGAACCGTTGGTAGGGTGGCTCCACGACAATATGTGGCAATTCAGGATATAGAGTCAAAGGAAATACTTACCGTTCAACATTACGATAGTTTTGATGCTGCTTTTGCCTCGGAGGAAGGTGAAATCTTGATAAAAGGACCTAACGTAATGAAAGGGTATTATCAGAAAAAAGAAGAAACAGATAATGTATTCGATCAAGATGGTTGGTTTCATACCGGTGACATAGGAAGATTCGAGAAAGGGTATTTGAAAATTACAGATCGTTTGAAAAACATGCTGAAAACCTCTCTTGGTAAAAATATATATCCTACACAGATAGAAAACGTGTATCTAAAATCAGATCGTATAGATCAGGTGTTTATCATTGGGGATAAGCGCGAATATCTCACGGCGATTGTGGTGCCAAGTGTCGAAACTCTAGAAGAGCAAAACAAGGAAAAGGCAGATTCATTATCTGAGGGAAGCGACTTTACTAGCGATGAGTGGATCAAAAAATGGATTTTTGAGCACATGAAAGAATCTGCAAAACAATTGGCAAAGTTTGAAAGAGTCAAAGATATCCTTGTGAAGAGAGAACCATTTAGTGTAGAAAACGGAGATATGACTATTACACTTAAGGTGAAGCGTAAGGTAGTGATGGAGAAATACGAAAAAGAAATTGAATCCTTATATGCTTAAGTTCTTATCCATTGGATAAAAATAAAAAGCACTAAAAAGAAAACACCCTGTATGGCAAATAGCGAAGAAGCAATTCGATTTTTTGCTGGTTTGCTAACGCTATTAAGCAGCAGGTGAAATAAAAAGGCAAAAACAAACCAGGCAATGTAATTCTGCATGGGTATGAAGCTGTTTTTCCAGTGCCAAAAGTCGTACGCCATGGCTACGGGTTCCATGAAAACATCGTAGAGGGTCATAAGAGCCGCGCCCAATAGAGATTTCAGCAATGTAGATTTAACGCGAGGAGCGAGAATACTGCTTGTAAAGAAGACCAATGCAGCCCAATTGACACCAATCAAATAAGGAATGCCTTGCCAAGCTGGTCCGAGGGTCGTTCCGTAATGGTAAGACCCAAATAATAAACCGGTTTGAACACCTAGCATCTCTATAAAGAAGCCCATAATTCCAATGGCTGCCAACCCGGCAACATGGCTTATTTCCCATTTCCTGTGGAAAATCCATGCAACCACGAATGAACCCAAAATATTTAAGGGGGTTAAATCAATAAAAAGTGGTTTTAAATCGGGAATCAAAAAACCAATGATTCCCACCAAATAAATGATGCCCACAACTGCAATTACTCTATTTTCAATCTTTTGCATCGGGAATTATTTTGTTTAGGATATTAGCTCCTAAAAGGCAAAGGGGTATTCCGCCTCCAGGGTGTACACTTCCACCGCAAAAATAGAGGTTTTTGTAACTCGATGTGAAATTGGCTTGTCTAAAAAATGCCGACATTCTATCGTTGCTACTGCTGCCGTACAAACTACCTTTATCACTCGAGGTGCGCTGTTCAATCAGAATAGGGTCGAGGTAGTCCTCTGTTTTAATAAGGGGAGAAATGTCTGTTTGAAGAACAGTATTTATTTTATGAATGGTTTTCTCCCGTGCCTTAGCACGGAAAGCTTCCCAATCTTGTCCCTCGTTGTTAGGTACATTGATCATAACAAACCAGTTTTCGCATCCTTCGGGTGCATCATTTG
>JAYYCN010000197.1:0-4465 GCA_036161795.1 Bacteroidota bacterium | reverse complement strand
ACAAATAGTATTCAAGAAGCATCTGAGGTGATTACATTAAAAGATGAAAAATCTAAATCTTTACGATTTTGGAAAAAATCCAAAAATGCTTTTGAACCAAAACCATCATCAGAACCAAGATCGCCTTATTTAGACTCCATTGAATTGTTGGAACATTCCATCGCTTCACAAGACTCGATGAACACTAAAATCCGAAATTTAGATTCAAACGAGTTACTCGTATATGCTCAAGCCAATGACCCTAGTGAAGGGAATAATAATCTGTTGATTCCTGAAGATGAGAAAGTAGAGTCAGTATCGATATTATCAGAACAGGAATTAGATTCAAAAACCAGTAAAGTAACTTTATCTCCGCGCCCTACGACGGTTATGGATAGTCGTTTCGCTAAAGATTCAAACATGGATTCGCTTGAAGAAATGTTACTGGTCACTCTACGAATCTTACCTATAAAATTACAACTCCCTCAAGATAGCGGTATAACAAGTGAAATAGAGACTAAAAAAAGTAAAGTTCTCACGTTTCAATTACATAGCTATGAAAATAATTCAGGAAATACAAACATCTCAGTAACCATCAAACAAAATTCCACCTTAGTTAAGCTTTATAATTTGTGGGGTGAAAATCCTTTAATTTATCATATTCGCGGAAAGTATTATCTCGATTTAGGGAATCAACGAATCTGGGAAATCCCAGAAATAAATACGAGGAAAACTGAGGCTTCTTGGGTAACAGATAAAGATGTGCTTCAAGTTATTAGCAACGAATGATTCCTTTTGTAAAATACCACGGTACAGGTAATGACTTCATCCTCATCGATGGAAGAAACATCGAACTTCCTACTTTAGATGTGGCATCACTTTGTCACAGAAGATATGGAATAGGTGCCGACGGATTGATGATTATCCAAAATAGAGCTGGTTACGATTTTGAGATGGTTTATTATAATTCCGATGGTGAAACTAGTTCGATGTGTGGAAATGGTGGGCGGTGTATTGTTCATTGGGCATGGATATTAGGAATTGCAGGGAATAGAAAAGAGCTAACATTTTGGGCTCACGATGGCGAACACATTGCTTATATTAATGAGGATGGTAGTGTACGTTTGGGAATGCGGGACGTTGAACACTGCGTTGAAATCAACGAAACAGATTCTACTTTAGACACCGGCAGTCCACATTATGTTCGGCAAGTTCAGCAACTCCCTGAAAACTTCATTGATCAAGCTAGGTCCATTAGAAACCAAAAAGAATATATATCAGAAGGAATCAATGTTAATATGTACCAAGCTGGTTCAAATGATCACCTCAAAAGTAGAACTTTTGAAAGGGGTGTTGAGGATGAAACTTGGAGCTGTGGAACAGGCGCTACTGCCGTTGCGCTGCACTTCGCGCTACAACATACATCGAAAAATGCTCCCATAATAATTGAAACCCTCGGCGGCGATTTAAAGGTGTATTTCGAACGAAGTACTAACGGGTTTAAAAATGTATTTTTAGAAGGTCCAGCTACGTTTGTTTTCTCTGGACAATTACAATAAAAAAAGGGAATCTGGATTCCCTTTATCGAATTATGATTTTTCGTGATTATTTTTTAAAGAATTTATTGGTGGCGCTTACGCCATTCTCTGTTTCCATACGTAATATGTAATAACCTACAGGTAACTGACCAACATTGATTGAAATGGTATTTGCACCTTTCTTAAGATTCTCAGTTGTATTTTTAACTAGGTTACCATTCAAATCGTAAACCATAATCTTTGCAGTTTCTGCTTTATTCAGGCTGAAAGATGCATTTACTTTTTCTGTAGACGGGTTCGGGAATACATTCCAAGCAATATTCGCTCTTTTCAATTTCTTGGTATTCGTCAGTAGAGACTCTGACTTGTAGTAACCTCTTCCGTGTGTTCCAGCATAGATAGTCATACCTTCCCAAGGTCTCCACTCATAGGCGCGCATTTCAAATACAGGCACTCTTGCCATTCCATCATTGGCTTCTTCCCATGTAGCACCTCCGTCTTCGGTAGCCCACATTCCTAATTCCGTACCAAGTACAATTCTATTGGCGTCGTCTACATCAATCACCGCATCGTACACAGGCATTTTTGGTAAATTACCCGTAATGTTGGTAAAAGTTGGATTTTCACTTAATGCATCCTCTGACTCTAGAACATAAACCGTATTGCCATAAGCACCCAAGGTAAGCACTACATGGTTAGCATCGTTAGGGTCTACGTTAACAGACGTAACCACACGACCTACCACTTGCGGAATGCTTAATTTCTTTTGAGTAATAGCATCCGGAATATCGTTTGCAGTTGGGTTCGCTTCGAGTGTGAACTCAGCATCGTTTAAATTGTCCAATCTCCATACAGCACCACTCTTGGCGATGAATAAGTGGTTTCCTTCTGGAGTGTAATCCATCTCAACGATACGCCCATTACCAAGATTATTCCCTACCAAGAACCAATTTACAGGGTTTGCGAAATCCGTTGGATTTATCGCAGCCCATACTTGATTGTTCTTTGCCAGATACAAACGAGATGAGTCCAAGTTCTTCTCCCATAGGTTATAAGTAGTGTAAAAATCAGATTGGACACCACCATCTTGCCTGTCATCCCAGAAAGTTGAAGATGACTGACCCAGATTGCTTGTACGCGCTACTCTGCCGTAGTAAGTAGACATGAATACGATGTTTGGATCGAATTTTGAAAATTCAACGTCAAAACCATCACCCCCGTAAATATAAATACCTGTTTTGGATGGTTCGCCTCCGAAAGAATTCCCTGTAAAGTTGATAAGATATGTTCCGTTATCCTGAGAACCACCAACAACATAACCTAACTCATTCGCTGCCACGTTATATAATTGAAGCGTTGTAAAGCCGCGGTTTATTTGAGTCCATACACTTTGATCCTTAGAGGAGAACAAACCACCGTCACAGCCTATGATACAGGTCGCTGGCTTCGTGGTGGTATCCCACTCAATCATGTGTTTGTCCGCGTGAACATAACCTCTATTCCAAGGAGCATTAAACGTACTCGCAATTTCACGGAAACCGTTTACTTCGTCCCATTCTGCGAGTGTAACACCACCCATGAGGACATCATTTTTATTACCCGGGACAACGCTAATCACATTATCATACTCTCCCTGACGATTGGGTCCAAACAGATCATTGACTGAGTTACCTGAAAATAATATCTCCCAGTTCTCGCCACCATCTGTTGTGCGGTAAAGCGCACCCATTGAGCCGTTACTTTTTGAACCCAAAGCATACACATAGTTTGCGTCATCAGGAGAAATGGCAAGCGCTGTACGACCTCCCGTATTAAAACCACTATTAACCAAATCAGATGGACCAATGGTTGTTGCGGAAGGTGCTTTTTTATAAATTGCTCCGCTACTAGACGAACACCAAACCGTTCCGTCAGGACCAATCGCCAAATCGCGCATTGCTCCACCACCTACTCTTGTAAGGGCAGCTGTTCCACTGGAATAATCCAATGCAAATAATCCACTTTCTGTAGCAACGTAGATAATATCCTCTGAAGGATGAGCAATCATCGCATTACACTGCCAGAAACGAGTATCTTTCGCTGTGTTCACAAGTTCAAAATCGGTGCCTTCATCATCCGTACTGATGTAGACTCCCGATCCATAAAATGCTGGTGATCCATTTTTCGTGCCGGCTAAGTTTGTAAATCCACCTTCACCTGTACCGTATAATATCTTTCCACTTTTAGGTAATTGAGCAATACAGGTAACGCTTAAGTTTTCTGCCATATCATTCACAGGAGTCCAGCTTTGTCCGTGTGTATTAGAACGGAATAGGCCGCCTGAAACAGAACCTGCAAACCACAGATTCTTTTTAGTACCGTGCATCAAAAATCCACGGAGACGTCCACCTACGTTATCAGGACCCATGTTACGCCATTCTAATTTTTTGGAAAGGCGTTTAGAAACAGTCTTCATTGCATCCGCTTGAGCAATGGCCTGTTCTACCCATTCTGGTTCTATGGTTTGGGTTTTTTCATTGAGTCTCCAACTATAGATAGATTCTAAAGCACCCCTAATTCCTTGCTCTTCAGATTTTTTCTCTTCCGTGGTATTAGATTTATTCAACATTGAATCTAAACCTTCTGAATTAGATAGACGCTCTGATATCCCCAAATAAAAGACACTCGCAACAACGACTAGTGAAGAAAAAACAGGTATTATTTTATTTGTACTCATATTATTTTTTTATTCCTATTGTATAATATACAAAGAAAGGGAAAGATTAGGGGTTTTACAATCTGTAACAAGCCCAAATAATGCCTTTAAATGCCATTTTTTGTTCATAAAAATGAAAACCAATTATATAGGTTTAGTTCACATGTTTTTCAGCGTGGTAGGAACTTCTTACCAACGGACCGCTCTCAACATGTGTAAAACCTAAAGACAAGCCGTAATCCTCCCAATATTT
>JAYYCN010000196.1:0-3101 GCA_036161795.1 Bacteroidota bacterium | reverse complement strand
AATTGATACTAACATTCTTCGCAAGGATCGTAATGCCTCTTTCTCTTTCTAGATCATTGTTATCTAGAATTAATTCACCTACTTCTTGGTTTTCTCTAAAAAGATTGGCTTGGTGTAACATTTTGTCTACCAAGGTGGTCTTACCGTGGTCAACGTGAGCGATGATGGCAATATTGCGCAATGAAGTCATATTATCATATTAAAAATCGCGCGAAGATCGGTATAATAATCGGTATTGATATGAAGTGCTTATGAAATAAATGGTCTTAATTCAATTTATTGGCTTAATTAAGCGCTTGAATAACTCAGTAAAGCCTTGTTTTGACCATTTTTTTATGGGGAAACTAGCTATTCCGACTTGTTTTTTTTGAATTTGGCGGGCCCAGAAAAATTGATCTCCAATATGTGGAATGACTGCTTGTGGTTTCCCGCAACGGAATACACTATGGGTGGTACCTGAACCACCATGGTGAATCACTGCACTAACTTTTGGAATCAAATAATCATATGGAACTTCCGTTACTTGGTGTATGAATGTTGGTAGGTTTTCCGGAAGTTCAATTCCACCCCAAGAAGTATTGATGATGGCCGCTTGATTAAATTGAATAAGTACATCCACAATATCTCTACCTACAACTTCCGGTTGGGAATTTACCATACTGCCAAAAGTGATAAAAAACGGGTTAGGATGCTCGTTCAAAAATGACTCTAAGTATTCTGAGGGCTGCTGATTTTTTACTTTAACTCGTTCTCTGAATTGCGTGATCATGGCTTGTTTGGGCCAGTATTCGGGTCTCGTAAATAAATCTGTAGAGATCGCATACTCTACATGAACTTTCTCTTTGAAATAGGCTTTTAGTTCTTTAGATGTGAGTTGAATTCCATTTTCTTTGAGAAAAGATTTACCGTAACCCAAAATCGATTGGTTTATTAAGGCTCTCTCTGCTAAGCGATAGGTTAGTAAGTTCCACCATTTGGGGCCCGGAGACCCAAACCCAATGTGCGGTTCATCTTCAACCGGGTGTATTATACAAGGCATCGGACTCAAGATTTCAACATTCTTACGGTCTCTTATTGCCGAAATAACAGGATATATGCACTTAATATGGGAGATGATTTTATCGGGATTAAAACTACAAACTGCATGATATTGATCCCGTATCATTTGTTGTTGAATGGTTTTTGTTTGCTTCATCAGTTTTAAAATGGTCTGAATTCTTGACCATCCACTTCCTACCTGACCAATAATTTTTCGTACTTCCGGACTATCAACTAATTCGATAAAGCATTTATCCTGAGGATAAAATAAGGGAGAAACTTCATGTGCAAGGGACTCGAATTGCACAGGAAAACAAAAGGCGACTTCATGACCTTCTTTGATTAATTCCTCTCCTTTAGCCAAGAAAGGTTCCATGTCACCTCTGCTTCCCAAGCTGCATAACAAAATTTTGCTCATCGTGAACCCGTACAAGAATAAGAAGAGTTTTTTTGATTCATGGTCTAAAGCAGCACGAAGTTGTATTTTTGCGGCGTCTTTATGTACGAAAAGGAAATTTCCCAAAGGAAAACATTTGCGATTATATCGCATCCGGATGCGGGTAAGACCACATTAACTGAAAAATTCTTGCTATTTGGTGGTCAGATTCAGACAGCGGGTGCGGTGAAATCAAATAAGATTACCAAGAGTGCCGCTTCCGATTTTATGGAGATTGAGAAGCAGCGTGGTATTTCTGTGGCCACCTCGGTGATGACGTTTCCATACAAAGGGAAATGGGTGAACATTTTGGATACTCCTGGGCACAAGGACTTTGCTGAAGATACCTACCGCACATTAACAGCGGTTGACAGTGTTATTTTGGTCATTGATTGCGTGAAAGGGGTAGAGGAACAAACTAGACGATTAATGGAAGTTTGTCGGATGAGAAAAACACCCGTAATCGTATTTATCAATAAAATGGATCGTGACGGTAAAGACCCCTTTGATTTATTGGATGAAATAGAAGAAAATCTCAGTATCTCTGTGCACCCAATGAGTTGGCCGATTAACGGTGGTCGTGACTTTAAAGGAGTGTATTTAATTCCTGATAAGTCATTGAATCTATTTGAAAGTAGCAAAACCAAAAAAGCAAATGAGTACATAGAAATTAAGGGTGTTGTAGATCCTTTATTACCCGATATGGTAGGTGAGGCTAATGCCGAAAAACTTAGGGATGATGTGGAATTGGTTGACGGTGTTTACGGAGAACTCGATTTGAACGATTACTTGTCGGCAGATGTGGCCCCCGTTTTCTTTGGATCTGCTTTGAATAACTTTGGAATTCAGGAGATGTTAGACACATTTATTAAAGTCGCTCCAAACCCATTACCGAGAATCACGGCGGAAAGAGAGGTTGATCCAACAGAAGAAAAATTCACGGGATTTATATTTAAAATCCACGCCAATTTAGACCCAAGACATCGAGACAGAATTGCTTTTTTACGTGTATGTAGCGGTAAGTTTCAAAGAAATAAAGGATACAAACACACGCGTCTGGAAAAATCCCTGAAGTTCTCAAATCCATACACGTTTCTGGCAGATTCTAAGGAAGTAGCTGAAGCTGCTTATCCGGGTGATGTAGTGGGCCTTTACGACACCGGCAATTTCAAGATTGGCGATACCCTTACCGAGGGCGAAAAATTACAATTTAAGGGAATTCCGAGCTTTTCTCCAGAGATTTTTAGAGAGCTAATCAACCTAGATCCAATGAAAAGTAAGCAATTAGAAAAGGGAATACAGCAATTAACAGATGAAGGACTTGCAAATCTGTTCATTCAGGAGATGGGTAGTCGAAAATTTGTTGGTACGGTAGGAGAACTTCAATTTGAGGTATTGCAGTATAGATTGGAACACGAGTATGGTGCAAAATGTCGGTTTGAACCACGTGCCATTCATAAGGCTTGCTGGATGACAGGTGATGAGAATAAAATGAAAGAATTCATGAAATACAGACAGCAGAATATCGCTTATGATAAAGTACAGAATCCTGTATTTCTGGCTGAGACGGCATTTATTCTTAATACAGCAATGGATAAGCATCCAGACATTACGTTCCATTTAACAT